>DURG01000312.1 GCA_012837465.1 Propionibacterium sp.
AAGGAGATGACCGGAGGCAAGGAGCCCAACAAGGGCGTCAACCCGGATGAGGTCGTCGCGCTGGGCGCCTCGCTGCAGGCCGGCGTGCTCAAGGGCGAGGTCAAGGACGTGCTGCTCCTCGACGTCACCCCGCTGTCGCTCGGCATCGAGACCAAGGGCGGCGTGATGACCAAGATCATCGAGCGCAACACCACCATCCCGACCAAGCGCTCCGAGGTGTTCACCACGGCTGAGGACAACCAGCCCTCCGTGATGATCCAGGTGTACCAGGGTGAGCGTGAGTTCGCCCGGGACAACAAGTCCCTGGGCAACTTCGAGCTCACCGGCATCCTGCCTGCGCCGCGTTCGGTCCCGCAGATCGAGGTCACCTTCGACATCGACGCCAACGGCATCGTGCACGTCAACGCCAAGGACCTGGCCACCAGCAAGGAGCAGTCCATGACCGTCACCGGCGGTTCGGCGCTGGCGAAGGAAGACATCGAGAAGATGGTCAAGGACGCCGAGTCCCACGCCGAGGAGGACCGCAAGCGTCGCGAGGCAGTCGACATGCGCAACGAGGCCGACGCGCTGGTGTTCCGCACCGAGAAGCTGCTCTCCGAGCACGAGGAGACCATCGGCGAGGACGTCAAGGCGCCCGTCGTCGAGGCCACCGATGCGCTGAAGGAGGCCCTGAAGGGCGAGGACGACGACGCGGTCAAGACCGCGATGGACGACCTCAACACGAAGGCCGCCGCCATGGGGCAGGCCATCTACGCCGCGGCCCAGGCCAAGGCCCAGGAATCCGCTCCCACCGCCGACGGTGAGCCCACCGACGCCACCGCCCCCGAGGGCGAAGAGGACGTCGTCGAGGCTGAGATCGTCGACGAGGAAGAGGACAACAAGTGACCGATCCGCAGTTCGTACCGGACGGCGAAGCTGTGGGCGAGGGCGTCGAAGAGCCGCTCTCGCCCACGGGCGCAACCCCGGAAGAAGCAGAAGCCACCGTCGAGGAGACTCCCGTGGAGTTCGCTGCCGCAGAGGAGGGTGACCGCGTCGCCGAGCTGGAGAAGCTCGTCGAGGAGCGCACCGCCGACCTGCAGCGCCTCGGCGCGGAGTACGTCAACTACAAGAAGCGCGTCGACCGTGACCGCGACCTGGCCCGCGCGGCCGGCGTCGAGTCCGTGTTGGGCGACTTCATGCCCGTGCTCGACGCCATCGCGCTGGCCCGCCAGCACGAGGACGTCGCCGGCGGCTTCAAGATGGTCGCCGACGAACTGGAGAAGGTGACCACCAAGCACGGACTGGTTGCGTTCGGCGCAGTGGGGGAGGAGTTCGACCCCAACCTGCACGACGCGCTGATGGCCGTCCCGCTGGAGGAGCCGGTGAGCGTCACCACGATCTCGCAGGTCATGCAGCAGGGCTACCAGCTCAAGGGACGGGTCATCCGCCCGGCTCGCGTGGGTGTGGCCAACCCGTGATGACCCGTCGGGTCCCGGGTGCCGTGATGACCCGTCGGGGCCCGGGTGCCGCGAGGAACGATCGTCGGGTCCCGAGTGCCGCGAGGAACGAGCGGTGTATCGAGGGACCCTCGCACGAAGGAAGGAGATGAACGAGAGATGAGTACGAAGGACTGGCTGGAGAAGGACTACTACAAGGTTCTCGGCGTCTCCAAGACCGCGACGTCGGACGAGATCAAGAAGGCCTTCCGCAAGATCGCGCGCGACAACCACCCTGACCAGAACCCCGGCGACAAGAAGGCCGAGGCGAAGTTCAAGGAGGCCTCCGAGGCCAACGCGGTGCTGTCTGACGCGGACAAGCGCAAGGAGTACGACGAGGCACGCAGCCTGTTCGGTGGCGGGTTCCGGTTCAACCGGCCCGGCCAGCCGGGCGGTGCGTCGCCGTCGTTCGAGGACCTGTTCCGCAACGCCGGCGGCGCCGGCGGTGCGCAGCCGGGCTTCGGTGATCTCTTCGGCGGCCTGTTCGGCGGTGCCGGGGCAGGGGCCACGCGTCGAGCGACGCAGCGCGGCCCCCGTCGCGGCGCGGACATCGAGGGCAACGTCACGATCACGTTCGAGCAGGCCGTCGAGGGAGCCACGGTGACCATGCGCACCGTTTCCGACGAGCCGTGCCCTTCGTGTCGGGGCACCGGCGCGAAGGCCGGCACCCTGCCCAGGGTGTGCCCGTCGTGTGAGGGCTCCGGCATGCAGTCGACCCAGTCGGGCGGCGTGTTCCACATGAGCGAGCCGTGCACCGATTGCCTCGGCCGCGGCCTCATCGTCGACACGCCCTGCCCGGATTGTGCGGGCTCGGGCCGTGGCAAGTCCACGAAGACGATGAACGTCCGCATCCCCGCAGGCGTCGACGACGGCCAGCGCATCCGCCTCAAGGGCAAGGGCGCGGCTGGCGAGAACGGCGGCGCCCCGGGCGACCTGTACGTCGAGGTCAAGGTGACCCCGCACAAGCTGTTCGGCCGCAGCGGCTCCAACCTCACGCTGGAGGTGCCCGTGACCTTCACCGAGGCGTCGCTGGGTGCCGACATCCAGATCCCCACCATGCAGGGCCCGCGCGTGAAGCTGCGGATCCCGCCGTCGACGCCCAATGGGCGCACGATGCGGGTGCGTGGCCGGGGCGCGCGGAAGTCGGATGGCACGCACGGCGATCTGTTGGTCACCATCAAGGTCGAGGTGCCAGATGACCTGAGCGACGAGGCGAAGGCCGCGCTCCAGGAGTACGCGGAGAAGGCTCACCAGTCGAACCCGCGTGAGGCGTTGTTCGGTGGGTGATGACGGATGAGTCAGCACCTGCCCCAGCCCTTCGACCCTGACGCGGCGGTCTTCCCCGTCTCCGTCGCCGCCTCTCTGGCGGACATGCACGCGCAGACGCTGCGCGGCTATGACCGGCTCGGCCTCGTCGTCCCCAAGCGGGCGCGGGGCCGGGGCCGGCGCTATTCACTGCGCGACGTGGCCAAGCTGCGCCACGTCCAGTACCTGTCGCAGACCGAGGGCATCAACCTCGAGGGCATCCGCCGCATCCTCGCGCTCGAGGAGCAGGCCGACGCGCTGCGTGACCAGGTGGAACGCTTGGGCGAGTTGGTGCGTCGGCTCCAGTCCGACGACATGGCGGCCCGCGTCTTCACTGCCGAGGCCAGCGGCCGGGT
>DURG01000313.1 GCA_012837465.1 Propionibacterium sp.
GGGCCGACGACGTGGACGCCGCGGGCCATGAGCGTGGCCATGTTGGCCTGCGTGGCGGGGTGCGCCCACATCTCGGCGTGCATGGCCGGGGCCACGAGCACCGGGGCCTGGGTGGCCAGCAGCGTGGTGCCGAGCAGGTCCGACGCGAGGCCGGCGGCCATCGAGGCGAGCGTGTTGGCCGTGGCGGGTGCGACGATGACGAGGTCGGCGTTCTGCCCGAGCGCGACGTGGCGGACCTTCGGGACGTCATCGTGCACGGAGGTGGTGACCGGGTTGCGGCTGATCGCCTCCCAGGTGGGGCGCCCGACGAACCGCAGCGCGTCCTCCGTCGGCACCACGTGCACCTCGTGCCCGTCGCCGATCAGCAGGCGAACCAGTTGCACGGCCTTGTAGGCGGCGATGCCGCCCGTGACTCCCACGACGATGTTCATGCCCCGATTGTTTCATCCCGGTAAGGTGACTGGGCATGTGCACCGTGGTGATCCGCGTTCCAGAGCCGGGGCCGGGCCGGGTACGGCTCCTGGCCATCCGTGATGAAGACCCCCAGCGGCCCTGGCGTCCCCTCGGCCAGTGGTGGCCGGACCACCCTGAGATCACGGGTATCCAGGACGAACTGGCCGGCGGTGCCTGGCTGGCGTTCAACCAGACCAGGCTCAGCGTGCTGCTGAACCGGGCGGGCGGCCCCGCCGAGGGCATCACGCCCACCACGCGCGGAAACCTCGTGATCGGCTCGCTCACCGGCGAGGCGCTGCCCGAGTCCCTCACCACGTTGGGGTTCAACCTCGTGGAGGCGACGTTCGACGGCGTGCAGGTCACGTCCTGGGAAGGCGGTGAGCCACGCGTCGTCGATCTCTCCCCCGGCACGCACATGCTCGCCCACTCCGATGTGAACGACTACGACGCGCCGCGCATTTCGCACTGGCTCCACCGCTTAGCAGACGCTCCGACGGAGGGCGTGCGCTGGTGGACGGAGTGGGCGAAGGTCTTGGATGCGGGCAGCCAGGAACTGGAGCCCACCGACGACCGCGCGCTGATCCGCGACAACCGCGCCCACGGCTACCCGACGCTGTCGCTGCTCGCGGTGGCCGCGTCTATCGGGCCCGGCGGCGTCACGGCCGAGATGGGCGAACTCGACGAGCCGGGTGTGTGGGAGCCGATTGCTCCGCTGCTCACGTCCGTCTAGGGGGTCAGAAGAGCCCGCCGGACTTCACGATCCGCTTGCCGAAGGGGAAGCAGGTCACGGGGATCATCTTCAGCGACACCCAGGCGTTCGCGATGCCCACGATGGTCAGCGTCTGCGCCAGCGCGGAGAGAATGTGCAGCAGCGCCAGCCACCAGCCGGCGATGATGAACCAGATGCCGTTCATGAGCGCGGAGCCCCAACCGGCCTCGGGCTTGGGCTCGACGGTGCGGCCGAACGGCCAGAACACGTAGTTCGCCATGCGGAACGAGGCGAGACCCACCGGGATCGTCACGATCAGGAGGCAGGCGATCACTCCCGCCAGGACGTAGCCGGCGGCCAGCCAGAAGCCGCCCAGGATGACCCAGATGATGTTGAGCACGGTGCGCATCGATGACTCCTCGAGTTGTCGGTCAGCACTACCCAGTGTAGTGGGAGGCCTCAACCGGTGGGCGACGGTACGCTGGGCCGGTGACCTCCCACCCTCCGCGCCCGCACCGCGACGTCGTCAGCTTCGTGCGCCGCAGCACCCGCATGAACGAATCCCAGACCAAGGCCTGGGAGCGGCACGCGGCCGATTTCGTGATCGACATCCCCCACGGCGAGATGGACACCTCCGTCGCCGATGGCACCGAGGTGGACTGGGCCGCCGAGTTCGGGCGCGAGGCACCGCTCATCGTCGAGATCGGTTCGGGGGCGGGTGACTCCCTCGTCCCCATGGCCGCTGGCCGTCCCGAAGCCAACGTGCTCGCGTTCGAGGTGTTCGAGCCGGCCGTCGCCTCCACGCTGGGCCGCATCGGCCGTGCTGGCCTCTCGAACGTGCGGGTCGCGCTGGTCGACGGTGCGCAGGCCCTCGCGAAGCTCATCGACGACGGCGCCGTCACCGAACTGTGGACCTTCTTCGCCGACCCGTGGCACAAGAAGCGCCACCACAAGCGCCGCCTCGTCGGCACCGACTTCGCGAGCCTGGTCACCGCCAAGCTCGCACCCGGCGGCGTGTGGCGGTTGGCCACCGACTGGGAGGACTACGCGCTCTGGATGCGCGAGCACCTGGACCACCACCCGGGCCTCGTCAACGTGCACGACGGGTGGGCGCCGCGGTTGGCGGAACGCCCCGTCACGAAGTACGAGGCCAAGGGCCTTGCGGCGGGCCGCACGGTGCACGACCTGACGTATCGGAGGGCAGATGCGCCTCAGGATTGACCTGGCCTACGACGGCACCGACTTCCACGGCTGGGCCACCCAGCCCGGGCTGCGCACCGTGCAGGGCACGCTCGAGGAGTGGATCGGCAAGGTGCTGCGCCTGGGCGAATCGCCGTCGCTCGTCGTGGCCGGCCGCACCGACGCCGGGGTGCA
>DURG01000314.1 GCA_012837465.1 Propionibacterium sp.
AACCAGCGGTGGGCTGCATGTGCCGCGCAGGCGGTCGGCTCAACCAGCGGTGGGCTGCATGTGCCGCGCAGGCGGTCGGCTCAACCAGTGTGGACGCAGATAAGGTTGGGTGCATGAGCAACCCCTTCCGCGAAGAGCTGTGGACCCCCGTCGAGGGCTTCGAATTCACCGACATCACGTACCACCGGGCCAAGGGCGTGCCTGCGGTGCGGATCGCGTTCGACCGCCCGGAGGTGCGCAACGCCTTCCGTCCCCACACCGTCGACGAGCTGTACCAGGCCCTCGAGCATGCCCGCACTTCCTCGGACATCGGCTGCGTGCTGCTGACCGGCAACGGCCCGTCCGAGAAGGACGGCGGGTGGGCGTTCTGCTCAGGCGGGGACCAGCGCATCCGCGGCCGCGCCGGCTACCAGTACGCGGAGGGGGAGACGGCGGAGTCCGTCGACGCCGCCAAGCTGGGCCGCCTCCACATCCTCGAGTGCCAGCGGCTGATCCGCTTCATGCCCAAGGTCGTCATCGCGCTGGTCAACGGCTGGGCCGCCGGCGGAGGGCACTCGCTGCACGTGGTCTCGGATCTCACGCTCGCATCGAAGGAACATGCCAAGTTCAAGCAGACCGATGCCGATGTTGGCTCGTTCGACGCTGGGTACGGTTCGGCGTACCTCGCCCGCCAGGTGGGGCAGAAGTTCGCCCGCGAGATCTTCTTCCTGGGCGACGTGCACGACGCCGAGGACGCCCACCGCATGGGCATGGTCAACCGCGTCGTCCCTCACGCCGAGCTGGAGGACGTCGGCCTGGAATGGGCCGCCAAGATCTGCGGCAAGTCGCCCACGGCCCAACGGATGCTGAAGTACGCGTTCAACGCCATCGACGACGGGCTCGTCGGCCAGCAGATCTTTGCGGGCGAGACCACCCGCCTCGCGTACATGACCGACGAGGCCGTCGAGGGCCGCGACTCCTTCCTGGAGAAGCGCAAGCCCGACTGGTCGAACTTCCCGTACTACTACTGACCTTCCCTGGCCCCGTGCCGTGAGCACTTGGGTGGGGTCACGCTCGATCTGGGGCGTTCTCCCGGCGTGTCGCACCGTGACCCCACCCAAGTGCTCACGGCGGGTGGGCCGCGGCGTGGAAAACCGCACCGTCAGGCTCAGGCGCCAGTATGGTGACGCCATGAAATCGGCCCTTCGCGGAAAGGTGCGGCGATGAAGGTCATCGAAGCTCGCTCAGTCGAGGACCTCAAGGCTGCCGTCGCGGCAGGAAACCGACCGGAGTTCCTGCTCTTCTGGGGGCACAGGCCGGACATGCCCGGCGGCATCGACCGCTCCTGCCTCAGCGAGAACTACGTCGCCGAGTTCGAGGCCGACGGCGAACGCTTCCCCACCGTCGAGCACTACATCGCGTGGCGCAAGGCGAAGCTGTTCGGCGACGAGCACTCGGCCGAGCGCATCCTGCTCGCCGAGTCGCCCAGCAAGGCGAAGGCGATCGGCCGCTCCGTCAAGCCCTTCGACGATGCCGTGTGGAAGCCCATGCGCTACGAGATTGCCGTGGCGGCCAGCGTCGCCAAGTTCGCCGCGCACCCCGAACTCGCGCAGTACCTCGCGGCCACCGGCCACAAGGTGCTCGCCGAGGCCTCGCCGATCGACCGGGTGTGGGGCATCGGGCTGCACGCCGACGACGCCGAGGCAAAGGCCCCCGAGCGCTGGCCAGGGCTCAACATCCTCGGCTTCGCCCTGATGGAGGCGCGCACCCAACTGGCTAGCTGAGGTGCGAGACCACCTCCCACGTGGGGTCGTTCGCGGCCTCCGCAGGTAGTTCCTCGGCCTTCGCGAGGTTCATCAGCCTTTGCACGGCGTCCGTGTCCGGACGGACGTAGCAGTACCAGGTGCGCAGGGCCCCGACGGTCTCGACGGCGACGAGTTCACCGTCGAAGCCGATGGCCTCCACGATCCGCTCCTCGAGCGAATCTGCGTGGGGCGAACCGGCCGGGTCCTCGAGTTGGAGGCGGATGGTCACCACCTTCTCGAACAGGGGTTCCCGCGCGGCACAGATGGGCACCTGAACCCGGGCGTGCACCTCGGCGCCGTCGTAGCGCGTGCCCTGCACCACCGTCCACGGCGACTCACCGGGCAGCGGCACGAAGCGGCTGCGGATGTCGTCGACGATGTCGCGCAACTTGGCGAGGGACACGGTTTCCTCGGGGCGTTCATCGGCGACCTGGATGTCGCCCACCCAGCACTCGATGATCTCCTCGCCCAGAGTCGCGGCGACGATCGTCGCGCCGAGCGAGAGGCGCTCCTCCTCCGAGAAGTGCGGCCACAGGGGATGCCAGATGAGGAGATCCACCTTGCGGGCCATGTCGTGCACCTCGAGGCGCATGTCCCTGAGCCGCACGGGGAGCCCATTGGCCTGCATGGCCTCCTCCTCGAGGTCGGCGAGGCGGGGGAGCAGGTTGGTGTATGCCCACCGCTTGGTGGGGGCCGGCGCGGCATCGCGGACCCGACGGGCGACCGCGAGGGCGAGCCCGTCACCCTGGGCGGTGATCACCAGGGTGCGTTGGCCGCGGCCGGTGCCGTCGCGGATGCGGTAGCGGAGGCGGCGGTCGATCTCGCTGATCCGGCGCTCCAGCTGCGGGCCGAAGGTGCGCAGGGCGGCGCCGCCTGCGCCCTTGTCGAGCATGAAGGACAAGGTGGTCTCGTAGCGGTCCCACCACTCCCAGAAGCTGCTGATGCGCTCCGCCTCGTCCATGCCCGCACTCTACGCGCGGGCACGGACAGGCAGGCGGGAATGCGTGGTGCCCCGGCGTTGATTCAGGCTCCGGGCACGCTGCGGGCCCCTTCGGCGTGCTGCGCTGCTCGTGCGTCGCAGGCAGCACGCTCAGGGAGGGTCAGCCAGCGTAGGTGTAGATCAGGACCGAGTACGGGGCGATCGTCAGGGTGCCGCTCGCGCCGAAGCCGTCGATGCCCTCGCCGTCGCCGTGGATGTCGGCCGACGGGTGGTCGCCGAAGTCGTCGGAGTACAGCGTCGCGTCGGAGTTGAGCTTCAGCTCCCAGCGGCCGCCGGACGGCAGGCCGATCCGGTAGTTGTCGCGCACCTCGCCGGAGAAGTTCGCCACGACGACCATGTCGTCGTCAACGCCGTGGTCGTACCAGCGCTGGAAGGCCACCATGCCGGAGGCCTGGTTGCGGTGGAAGACGTTGACGCCCTGGCCCTGCAGGCCCTGCGACCCGCCGAACATGTTGCGGCGCAGGGTGATCAGGTCCGCGTAGAGCTGCACGATGCCGTGGTGGTCGCGCTTCAGGCGCCAGTCGAGTGGGACGTCGTCGCGGAACCAGTCGCCCTGGAGGAACTCCTGGCCCTGGAACAGCATCGGGATGCCGGGGGCGGTCATCACGAGGGCCGCACCCAGGGTCGAGCGCTTCTGCGCGAACCAGCCCTGCTGGTCGCCCGGCTCCACCTCGGCGACGACGCGGGCCTTGCCGTTGGCCACCTCGTCGTGCGACTCGGTGTAGATGACGCGCGTGAACGCGTTGCCGTCGTAGTTGTACGAGACGGCGTTGGCGATGGCGTCGATGTTGCGGTGGGCGTCGTCGTACTCCTGGAGGGCCTTGCGGACAGGGTGCACGAAGTTCGGGTCCCACTGCGCGTGGTAGCCGGCGCCGTCGTCCTCGAAGCCGGTGACCAGCGGGTTGGAGTGCATGTCCTCGGCGATCAGCAGCGCGCCCGGGAACTCCTCGCGGATGTCGCGGTTGACCCAGCCCTGCAGCGTCCAGCCGTCGATGATGTCGAAGCCGGTGGCGTCCACCGAGCGCATGTAGGGGGTCATGTCGTAGCGCAGGCCGTCGACGCGGAACTCGCGCAGCCACATGAGGGCGTTGTCGTGGATGAAGCGGCGCACCTCGGCGCGGCCGTAATCCGGGCGGGTGTCCCCCCACGGGGTGGCCGAGCGGTGGTCGTTGTAGAAGTAGATGCCGCCCTTGCCGTTGTCGGACCAGCCGTCGAACTGCCAGAGATCCAGATCCGAGGGGCCGAAGTGGTTGTAGACGACGTCCTGGATGACGCCCAGGCCCATGCGGTGGGCCTGCTTGACGAACTCGCGGTAGGCGGTGGGGCCGCCGTAGGCGGATTCGACGGCGAAGATGTGGGCAGGGTTGTAGCCCCAGGACAGGTCACCGGCGAACTCGGCCACCGGCATGAGCTGGATGACGTTGCAGCCCAGGTCGACGACGTGTTGCAGCTTCTCGCCCATCATGGCGAAGTTGCCGGCACCGTCCTCGGCGAAGAACGAGCCGACGTGCGCCTCGTAGATCACGATCTGGTTGTGGGCGGGCAGGCTGTAGGAGTCGTCCTCCCAGTCGAAGGCCCACGGGTCGACGATGACGGAGTTGCCCACCGAGTTGGTGACTTCGCGGGCGTAGGGGTCGTTGCGGTCGAGTTCCATCTCGCCATTGGTCAGGTGGAACTTGTACTGCTGGCCGGCGGTGGCCCCGTCGACGTAGGCGTACCAGTAGCCCTCGTCGTTCTCTCGGGTCATCTCGTGGGCGCTCTGGTCCCAGTCGTTGAACTCGCCGTAGACGCTCACCTTGTCGGCGTTCGGCGCCCACACGCGGAACCCGACGCCGCCCTCGGCGACGATCGCGCCCATCCCATCCAGAACCTGCTCGGCCACGGCGTTGCCCTTTCTTCCAGTCAACTGCACCAGAGTAGGGCATTTCCTACAATGCGCACGTTCAACTACCCCGCCGTCGGCCACCGGGGCCGGAACCGTGAGCCATTGGGAGGGCGGGTCAGATCAGGACGAGGAGGAGCGCCCAGACCGACATGATGATCTCGACGATGCCGATCTGGATGGGCTTGCGGCGCTTGCGTGGCAGCCACCAGGCGCGCACCACGAGAGCGATGCCCCAGACGATCCAGCCCCAGGTGAGCCAGCCGAGCGCCACCGCGACGGCGACGGCCGCCAGCAACACGCAGTGGTACGCCAGCGAGCGCGGCGTCGACCTCGGGTTGTTGCGCTCGCGGATGAGCGCCTTGACGTGGAAGATCGTGCCGATGAAGTAGGCGGTGATGATCGCCATCACGGCGACCTCGTCGGCCCGGACGAACCCCGCCTCTGCCGTGCTGCGCAGCACCGGCATCAGGCCGCAGGAGGCGACGATCGTGAGGACGCCCGACAGCACCGAACGCTCCCGCTTCGTGCCGGCGAGGTACAGCGCGGTGCCCAGCAGGAGGGCGTAGGCGGGGGTCCACCAGAGGATCTCCCAGCCGCGGAAGTACAGCGTGACGAGGCCCGCGACGACGGCGACCGCGCCGTAGGTGCCGAAGGCCCGATAGTACGCGGAGCGGCGCTTGGCCGGCGACTTGAGGATGAACACCAGCGCGTCGAAGGCGAAGTAGCCGATGAGCCACGTGACGAACAGGGCGAGGTCGCCCCAGTCGAGCGGGCGGTACGGGAGCACGAGCAGGAGCCCGACCAGGAACGGGACAATGATCATGGCCCAGGCACCGTGCTGGTTCGGCAGCCAGCCCTTCGTCTTGCGCTTCGTCGCCCCGGTTGCCATGAGCCCAACGTAGCCCAACGGGCTTGGCCGAACCCGCCGGGGTCCGCTGGGCGTAACGGGCGCTACTCGGCCAGGCCGTAGAGGCGGTCGCCAGCGTCACCGAGGCCCGGGACGATGTAGCCCGCGTCGTTGAGCTTCTCGTCGAGCGCGGCGACGACCACGCGGCACGGCACCTGCAGGTCCGCAAGCAGGCTGTTGAGCTTCTCGATGCCCTCGGGCGCGGCGGTCAGGCAGATCGCGGTGATGTCATCGGCGCCCCGGTCCACGAGATACTGGATCGCGCCGCCCAGCGAGCCGCCGGTGGCGAGCATCGGGTCCAGCACATAGCACTGGCGCCCGGACAGGTCCTGGGGGAGCCGCTCGGCGTAGGTCATCGGCTCGAGGGTCTCCTCGTCGCGGATCATGCCGAGGAAGCCCACCTCGGCCGTCGGGACGAGCCGCAGCATGCCGTCGAGCATGCCCAGCCCGGCGCGCAGGATCGGTACGACGAGGGGCGCGGGGTTGGCGAGCTTCACCCCTGTGGTGGGGGCGACGGGTGTCTCGATCTCCACGTCGCGCACGCGGACGCCGCGGGTGGCCTCGTAGGCCAGCAAGGTCATGAGCTCCTCGACCAGCAACCGGAAGACGGGCTGGGGCGTCTCCTTGTTGCGGAGCACCGTGAGCTTGTGATGGACGAGGGGATGATCGACGACGTGAAGTTCCACAAGTCCAACCTTCGCACATTCCGGGGCCCCAGCGCCCAGGTTCGGCCCTGCCGCTTACTTGAGATGGGGAAGCGTGCAAGGATGGGCAACGGCAGAGGGCTTTCGTCGGAAGGAGTGCACTGTGGACGTGTTCGATGAGGATGCGGTGGAGCCGTTCAACCTGAAGGACGACGTTGACGATTCCGACGACGACGAAGAAGAAGAGTTCGATGACTTCGATGACGATGACCTCGAGGACGCCTCGGAGGACGACGTCGACCTGGTGATCGCCCTGTACCGCGAGGACGGGAAGGCCACCGCCGTACCGCTGGACTTCGACCTCGCCAACGACCTCGACGAGCTCATCCGCCAGCTCAGCCGACTGCCGGGCGACTCCGGTGCAGACGGCTGGGTCTCCGTGGCCGGCGAGTTCTTCGTACTGTGCCGCGTGCGCGGCCGCACCGTCGAGGTGCTGCTGTCCGACGCGACGGCGGCCAACGACTGGCCGCTCGCGCGCGACGTGGTCGACTACCTGGGCGAGGAGGTGCCCGACGAGGACGACGACTCGTTCCCGATCGGCGATCTGGAACTCTACGCGGCCAGCGGCCTGCGTGGCTTCGAGCTGGAGGCCATCGCCACCGACTATGACGAGGATTCCGACGTCCTGCTCGGCACCATCGCCAAGAAGTTGAAGGTGGGCCCGGAGTTCGACCGAGCCGCCGAGTCCTTCGACGACTGACCGGGGCCGTGGGCACCCGCTGGCATGACGCGATGCGTCGCGCGCTGGCCGAGGCGTCGGCCGCTGAGGCGCACGGCGACGTGCCGATCGGGGCGGTCATCCTCGGGCCCGACGGCGAGCTGCTCGCCGCCGCTGGCAACGAGCGCGAACTCACCGGCGATCCGACGGCGCACGCCGAGGTGGTCGCCATCCGGCGCGCCGCCGAGCGGCTGGGGGAGTGGCGGCTGACCGGTTGCACCCTCGTCGTCACCTTGGAGCCCTGCACGATGTGCGCAGGTGCCATCGTCGGCGCCCGCATCGAACACCTGGTCTTCGGCGCCTTCGACGAGAAGGCCGGCGCAGTCGCCTCCCTGTGGGACGTGGTGCGCGACCCGCGCCTGAACCACCGTCCCGCCGTGACCTCCGGCGTCCTCGAAGCCGAATGCAGCCAGCTCCTGGCGGATTTCTTCGCCGCGAAACGCTGATACTCGAGGTCCTCGCAGTATCTCTGCGAAATCAGAGTGTCCACTGTGGATAATCCACAGTGCTTGCACTCCTTTCGCAGGGATATTGCGCGAACCTCAAGTATGGCGCTGCAGCGCGGAGCTAGTCGAGGATCGAGATGCCGCCCAACAGGTCAGGCTGCGCCTTGCGGAACACCACTGCGACGATGAGGGCGAGCGTCGCGGTGCCGGCGGCCACGAGCATCGCACCCGTGGGGCCGGCGGCGTCGATCGCGATACCGCCGATCGCGGAACAGACCGAGACGCCCAGCAGTTGGCCGGTGCCGATCCAGCCGTAGGCCTCCGCT
>DURG01000315.1 GCA_012837465.1 Propionibacterium sp.
GCCGACGCCCGCACCCCGCTGGTGCTGTCGGTCAGTTCGGCAGTGCTCAACCTGATCCTCAACGTCACGCTGGTGATCGGGCTGGGCATGGGCATCGGCGGCGCCGGCCTGGGCACCGCGCTCGCGGAGACGGCCCTGGGCGCGACGGCGGCCTACCTCGTCGCCCGCCAGGCCCGCCGGGTGGGCGCGACCCTCCGGCCCTCGTGGGCGGAGATGATGGGCAGCCTCGCCGTCGGGGTGCCGCTGCTGCTGCGCACCGTGACGCTGCGGATCGCGCTGCTGGTCACCACCTTCGTCGCCGCCAAACAGGGCACCGCCGGGCTCGCCGCGCACCACGTCGTCATGCAGATCTGGGGCCTGCTCTCCTATGCCCTCGATGCCCTCGCCATCGCCGGGCAGACCATCATCGGCACCGCCCTGGGCGCCTCGAACGCCCAGGAGGCCCGCGACTCCACGCGCCTGATGACCTGGTGGTCCGTCGGGGGTGGCGCCGTGATCGGCCTGCTCGTCGTCCTCGCCCGGGGGCCGGTCGCCGACTTCTTCGCCCCCGACGACGACGTGCGCGCGCTGGTCGCCTGGCTGATGGTGGTCATCGCCGCCACCCTCCCGCTGGCGGGCTACGTCTTCCTCCTCGACGGCGTGCTCATCGGCGCCGGCGACGGCCGCTACCTCGCGATAGCCGGGGTCATCACCCTCATCGGCTATGCACCCATCGCGCTGGGCGCGCTCACCGCGGACGCGGGTCGCCCGGGCCTGACCTGGCTGTGGCTCGCCTTCGCCGTCGGCTTCATGGGCCTGCGCGCCATCACGCTGGGGCTCCGTGCCCGCGGCGACCACTGGATGCGGCTGGGCGCATAGCCGCTGGTTGAGCCGGTCGCCTTGGCGCATAGCCGCTGGTTGAGCCGGTCGCCTCCGAGCTTGCGAGGAGCGCGACCGCGTCGAAACCGCCACGCGCGCACGCGATCCCCACTGGCATCCCACCGGGTTTCGACACCGCTCGCAAGACTCGCGGGCTCAACCAACGACGGGAACCCACCGGGGGTTTCGACACCGCTCGCAAGACTCGCGGGCTCAACCAGCGGCTCGCAGGCTCAAACCAACGAGGCTGGTAACGTCGATACATGCGACGACTAGCACCGATTGCCCTGACCGCCGCACTGGCCCTCTCCGCCTGCGGCGGCCCGGACCCCAAGGCCCCGAGCCCGGGTGATCCCGCCCCGCGACCCACCACCTCCTCCGCATCCACGACTGCCCCACCAACGACGCCGGCGACGCCGGAGCCGCCCACCGACGCCGAGCCCACCGTCGAGGAGGAGACGGAGGCGCCTGTCGAGGTCCCCGAGACGCACGAGCTTGCCATCACCGAGCACGAGCCGTATTCCAATCCGTGGGCCATGGAGTTCCTACCCGGCACGGACCTGTTGGCCATCACCGAGCGCACCGGCGCCCTGAAGCTCCGCTCCCCCGACGGCACGGTGCGCGAGGTCACAGGCGTGCCTGAGGTCGTAGCCGCAGGGCAGGGCGGCCTGGGCGACATCATCGCCGGCCCCACCTTCGAATCCGACGGCACCGTCTACCTGTCCTGGGTGGAGAGCGGCGACGGCGGCACCGGCGCCGTGATCGGCACCGCGACGCTCGACACCGACGCGGCCACCCTGAGCAACGTCACCACGATCTGGCAGCAGACCCCCAAGGTGGACGGCAACGGCCACTTCTCCCACCGCATGGCCATCCACGAGGACCACCTCTATGTGAGCAGCGGCGACCGCCAGCAGATGGACCCCGCTCAAGAGATGGACAACCTGCTCGGCAAGATCCTGCGGCTCACGCTCGACGGCCAGCCCGCCGCCGAGAACCCGTTCCAGGAGGATGCCCCCGCCGCCCAGCAGTTCTGGTCGATGGGCCACCGCAACGTGCTGGGCCTCGAGTTCGACGCCGAGGGCAGGCTCTGGGCCTCCGAGATGGGCCCAGAGGGCGGCGACGAGCTGAACCTCATCCAGCCCGGGCTGAACTACGGCTGGCCAGCCGCCTCCATGGGCGTGCACTACGGCGGCGCGGACATCCCGGATCACGCCGAGGGCGATGGCTTCGAGCCGCCCAAGGCATGGTGGGGCCCCGAGACCGCCCCCGGCTCACTGATGATCTACGACGGCGACCTCTTTCCCGCGTGGACGGGCGACGCCTTCCTGGGCGCGCTCGCCGGGCAGAAGCTCATTCGCGTCGACCTCGACGGCGAGAATGCAGCAGAGGGCGAGGAGTGGGACATGGGCGCCCGCATCCGCGAGGTCGAGGAGGGCCCAGACGGCGCCATCTGGCTGCTGCAGGACGGCGACGGCGGGCTGCTGCTCGAACTGCGCCCGGCCTGATCCCCGGGTGCCGCAGGAAACCCTCCTTTCGGCTGACGTGCTCGTGACCCGGGGCTGATGCCCCTGCCCTGGCAGCCCAGTAACCTGAACCCATGACACGCATCCCGCCTGCCCGCCTCGTCCTCGCCGTCGCCAAGTCCGCTGCCTGGGGCGCCATCACCCTGGTCGACCCGAACAGGCTCACCGGCTGGCGCAAGCACGCCTACTGGCTGACGATGGCCGGCGGCACGGCCGCGGAGATCGCCGCCCCCACCGCGGCCGACGACGGCATCTACCGGCCGGTCGGCCTCACCACCGGGGTCGCGCTGGGCACCGCCGGCCTGACCTACGGCGCCCAGGACCTCCTTGCC
>DURG01000316.1 GCA_012837465.1 Propionibacterium sp.
CACAAGTTGCATGTGCACTCACCGGGTTTCGACACGCCCGGGCTCCTCGCAAGCTCGGAGGCGGGCGGCTCAACCAGCGCTCGGAGGCGGGCGGCTCAACCAGCGCTCGGTGTGAGGATCAGGCCTCGGGGAGGACGTCGGGGTTGGCGTCGATCCACTCCTGGATGGCCTCGGCCTCCTGGCCCTCCTCGTACTTGTTCACGACGGTGTCTTCGAGCGAGCCGTACTGGGCGTCGTCGAGCTTGAGCCCGCCGATCCACTCGGCGATGTCCGGGTACTCCTCAGCGAACCCCTTGCGGGAGAGGAAGTGGAGGGCCTCGGTCTCACCGAGCGCGCCCTCCGGGTCCTCGAGGTCACGCACGTTGTACTCGGCGTTGGCCCAGAACGGGCGCCACAGCGTCACGACGACCTCTTCCTCGGCGGCGATCTTCGACTGCAGCTCAGCCAGCATGGCCGCGGTCGAGCTGGTGACCAGTTCGAAGTCCTCGAGGCCATAGCCGGGGATGACGTCCTCCGTCGAGACGCGGGTGAGGCCGGCGCCCGGCTCGATGCCGATGATGCGGTTGTCGAGCACGTCGGCGTAGTCCGGGATGTCGGCGATCGACTGGATCTCGGAGTACTCGGGCACGGCCCAGGTGAGGACTGCCCCGTCGTAGTAGGCACCGAGCGAATCGATGTCGTCGCCGTACTCGTCCATGTAGGCCGAGTGGGTCACCTCGGGCCAGGCGGACGGATAGATGTCCACGTCGCCCTGGGCGAGGGCCACGTACAGCGGGCCGGGCTCGCCGAGTTCCTCGGTGGTGACGGTGTAGCCCATGTCCTCGAGCTGGCCCTTGAGCAGGTGGCCCATGGAGCGGCCGTCCGTCCAGGAGGGGACGAACCCCAAGGTGATGTTCTTGTCCTGACCGCCGCCGTCGCCGTTGCCAGCATCGGTGGTCTCACCGGTGTCGGCGCTGCAGGCAGCGAGCCCCAGCAGGGTCGCGCTGAGCGCGGCGATGCCAAAGGTACGGATTGATGACTTCACATTTTCCTTTCGTGGTCACGCAGCGAGTGCTGCGGACTCCTTCTTCTTGGCCTTCTCGCGTGCGGACTTCCACTTCGCGAGAAGGGATGAGTTGAACTTGTCGGGGGTGCCCAGCGCGGCAGTGAGCCGGTCCAGGTAGATCGCGAGGAACACGATCGCCAGGCCCGCCTCGGCGCCGCGGCCGACGTTCACCGTGCCGAGCGCGGCGACGACCTCCTTGCCGAGGCCGTCGGAGCCCACGAGGCCAGCAATGACGGCCATGGAGAGCGCCAGCATGATGACCTGGTTGATGCCGGCCATGATCGACGGGATGGCCAGCGGGAGCTGCACGCCACGCAGGATCTCCCAGTCGGTGGCGCCGAAGGACTCGGCCGCCTCGACCGTCTCCTTGTCGACGCTACGGATGCCCAACTCCGTGAGGCGGACCGCAGGAGGCAGGGAGAACACGATGGTGGAGAAGAGCCCGGGCACCACGCCGATACTGAAGAACAAGATGGCGGGCACGAGGTAGACCATCGCCGGCAACGACTGCATGAGGTCGAGGATCGGCTTGAGGAAGGCGCTGACCGTGTCGTTGCGCGCCGCCCAGATGCCGAGCGGCACCGCGATGATCACTGCGGTCAATGTCGCGATGAGCACCAGGGAGAGGGTCTGCATGGATTGGGTCCACTGGTTCATGCTCAGGATGAGCAGGAAGGTGATGACCACGCCCACGGCGAGCCGCCAGGAGCGCACGAGCCAGGCAAGCACCGCGAAGATGACGATCATCACGAGCGGGGGCGGGGTCAGCAACACGGTGGTCACCAGGTCGTTGAGCCAAATGCCCGTGCCCTTGAAGAAGTCCAGCAGGAACCGGAGGTTGACGCTGATCCAGTCGACGGCGTCGGAGACCCAACTGCCGACCGGGATGCGGGGGATCCAATCGTTCATGCTCGTGCTCCTGTCGTGTCCGCTGCTTCGGCTTCCTCGGCGGCCAATTCCTCGCCAGCGGTGAGGTCGTCCCCGTTGACCGGCGTGGCGGCCGAAAGGAGCGTCACGCGGGGCACGACTCCAACGAGCTTGCTGTTGTCGTCCACGACGACCAGTGGGGCCAGGTGCTGCGCGGACTGCTCGAACAGTTCGTTGATGGGGGTGTCGGCGTGCACGACGGGCAGTTCGTGCACCGTCGAGTACGGGAGTTGGTCGGAGCCGGTGCGCACGGCCTCGGCCACGTCGTCGGCCCAGACCATCCCGACGGGACGGCGGCCCTGACCGACCACCAGCAACCAGTTGGGCTGGTGCTCGCGCAGGATCTTCTGCGCCATGAGGGGGCCCTGCTCGTCGGTGATGACCTCGTAGGGAGGCTCGGCGATGTTGCCCGCGGTCAGCACGCGCGTGCGATCCACGTCGGAGACGAACTTGGCCACGTAGTTGCTGGCGGGGTCGTTGAGGATCTGCTCGGCGGAACCGATCTGCTCGATCCGGCCGTCGCGCATCATGGCGATGCGGTCGCCCAGGCGCATGGCCTCGTTGAGGTCGTGCGTGATGAACAGGACGGTCTTGTCGAGCTTCTGCTGGAGGTCGATCAACTGGTCCTGCATGTCGCGGCGGATCAGGGGATCGAGGGCCGAGAAGGCCTCGTCCATCAGCATGATGTCGGTCCCGGCCGCGAGCGCACGCGCCAGGCCGACGCGCTGCTGCATGCCGCCGGAGAGCTCATCGGGGCGGTAGCCACCCCATCCGCCGAGGCCGACCATCTCGAGGGCCTCGTTCGCCTTCGCCTCGCGGTCTGTGCGGTTGAGCCCCTTGATCTTGAGGCCGTAGGCGGCGTTCTCGCCGACCGTGCGGTGGGGGAGGAGCGCGAAGTGCTGGAACACCATCGAGACGTTGTCGCGGCGGACCTTGCGCAGCTCGGCCTTGCTGAGCCCGGACAGCGGCCGGTCGTGGATGTACATCTCGCCGCCGGTCAGCGGCAGCAGGCCGTTGACCATGCGGATGAGCGTCGACTTACCGGAGCCGGAGAGGCCCATGACGACGAAGATCTCGCCGGGCTCAACCTCGAAGCTGGCGTCGATGACGGCGGCGGTGAGGCCGCGCCTCTGCAACTCGCTTCGGTTCTTGCCGGATTCGAGCAGTTGGATGCCCGATTCTGGTCGGCGACCGAAGATCTTGTAAACGTGTGAGGCTCTGATCGCGCTCACATCACTCCTCAGGGGTGGGGGTCTTGGGCCCATTCACCCTGACGGAGTTCGCGCGGTGAGTCAAAGTGAAAGGCCTTGTGAACTGCGTTATTGAGAATTTCTCAGGAAGCTTCAGCGCTAGTCATCAGACGTTTCGGGTGCTTGTCTAAGAATGTTGTAACGATCTGGGGGAGAGCGCCAAAACCCGCTGTCCGTGGCGTGTCGTGGGTGGCTGCGGGGCCCCTTCGTCGTCGCGCAGAGCGCGACGCTCAGGGAGCAGCGCGGCGCGGGCGCCCTTCGACGGAGGCGGCCCTCCTCCGTCGACCGCATCCGGCTCAGGGGTCGACGTCAGGCCTTCTGCAGATTCAGCTTCAGGCCGAGTTCCTCGTCGACGTCCGTCGGCGACTCCACGAGCCCGGGCACGAACTCCACCGCCAGCACCTCGCCGGCGATCAGGTCGCGGTGCGCCTCGACGGCGTCGCCCAGCTGGCCGTCAGCCTCCACCACGACGCGGATCCGGTCGGTGATCTCCAGCCCTGCCTTCTTGCGGGCGTCCTGCACGAACCGGATGACCTCGCGGGCCAGGCCGGCCAGCACCAGCTCGGGGGTGAGCTCCAGATCCAGCGCGACGGTCTCGCCCTGCTCGTTGACCACGGACCAGCCCTCGCGCGGGCGCTCGGTGACGATGACGTCGTCGGCGGTGAGTTCGAGGTCCTCGCCCTCGAACTGCATCACCGCGCGGCCGTTGTCGCGCAGTTCGCCGGCCAGCCAGGCCGCGTCGAGCTCGGAGATGGCCTTGGCCACCAGCGGCGTCTGCTTCGCGAACCGCTTGCCGAGGTTGCGGAAGTTGCCCTTGGCGGAGAAGTCCACGAGGTCGCCGGCCGATTCGAAGGACTCGATCGAGGCGACGTTCAGCTCGGCCTTGACCTCCTCCTGCAGCTCCGGCGACAGCTTCGAGTAGATCCGCGACGGCACCAGCATGCGGCCGAGCACCTGGCGGATCTTCATCTTCGACTCGGCGCGCGCCGAGCGTCCGAGCTCGACGGTGCGCTGGGCCAGCCCCATCGCCTCGGCCAAATCGGCGTCGATCAGCGACTCGTCGGCCTCTGGCCACGACGCGAGGTGCACCGAGGCCGGGCCCTCCGGGTCGGCGGCGTGGAACAGGTCCTGCCACACGCGTTCCGTGACGAACGGCATGATCGGCGCCATCAGGCGGGTGAGCGCGTCGAGGGTCTCGTGCAGCGTCCACAGCGCGCCCTCGTCGCCGTTCCAGAAGCGACGGCGGGAGCGGCGCACGTACCAGTTCGACAGCGAGTCGATGAAGGTCGCGATGGCCTGGCCGTAGTGCTGCGTGTCGAAGTCCTCGAGGGCGGCGGTGGTGTCCTTGATGAGCTGCTGCGTGGCCGAGGTCAACCACCGGTCGAGCACGTGGCGCTCGCCGACGGCCGGGGCCGTGCCCGACGGCGTCCACTCGGAGGCGCGGGCGTACAGCGTGTGGAAGGCCACCGTGTTCCAGTAGGTGAGCAGCACCTTGCGGACGGTCTCGCCGATCGTCGAGTCGCCGACGCGGCGTGCTGCCCACGGGGAGCCGGAGCACGCCATGAACCACCGCACCGCATCTGCGCCGTGCCGCTCCATCAGCGGGATGGGCTCGAGCGTGTTGCCCAGGTGCTTGGACATCTTGCGGCCGTCCTCGGCGAGGATGTGGCCCAGGCACACGACGTTCTTGTATGACGACTTGCCGAACACCAGCGTGCCCACCGCCATCAGCGAGTAGAACCAGCCGCGGGTCTGATCGATGGCCTCGCAGATGAAATCTGCGGGGTAGCGATCCTCCAGCATGGCCGCGGATCCCTCGGCGTGCGGGTAGCCCCACTGCGCGAACGGCATGGAGCCGGAATCGAACCAGGCATCGATCACCTCGGGTACGCGGCGCGATTCCTTGCCGCAGGTGGGGCAGTCGAATGCGATGTCGTCGACGTAAGGGCGGTGCGGGTCGAGCGTCGACTGGTCGGTGCCGGTCAGCTCCGAGAGCTCCGCGCGGGAGCCCACGCACACCTGGTGGTCGTCCTCGCAGCGCCAGATCGGCAGCGGCGTGCCCCAGTAGCGGGTGCGCGACAGCGCCCAGTCGATGTTGTTGTCCAGCCAGTCGCCGTAGCGACCGTGCTTGATGTTGTCGGGGTACCAGTTGGTGGCCTCGTTCTCGGCCAGCAACTCGTCCTTGATCTGCGTGGTGCGGATGTACCACGAGGGCATCGCGTAGTAGAGCAGCGCGGTGTGGCAGCGCCAGCAGTGCGGGTAGCTGTGCGTGTAGTCAAGCGAGCGGAACATCAGCCCGCGGGAGGTGAGGTCCTCGACGAGCACCGGGTCGGCGTCCTTGAAGAACTTCCCGCCCACGAGCGCGACGTCGTCGTTGAACTCGCCGGTCTTGGTGATGGGGTTGACGAACGGCAGGCCGTAGGCGCGGCACACCGCCATGTCGTCCTCACCGAACGCGGGGGCCTGGTGGACCAGGCCGGAGCCGTCCTCGGTGGTGACGTAGTCGGCGAGCACCACGAAGTGGGCCTCTGCCGGGAACTCGACCAGTTCGAGCGGGCGCTGGTACGTCCAGCGCTCCATCTCGGTGCCCTGGAAGGATTCCCCGAGGGTCCACTCCTCGCCCAGCACCTGCTCGGCCAGCGGCTCTGCGATCAGCAGCGGGCGCTGCCCCTGCTCGGCGAGCTCGGCCGACGGCGTGGCCACCCGGTAGGTCACCTCGGGGTGGGCGGCGACGGCGGTGTTCGACACCAGCGTCCACGGCGTCGTCGTCCACACCAGCATGTCGACCTTGCCGGCGAGGGGGCCCGAGGTCAACGGGAAGCGCACGTAGATCGAGGGGTCGGTGACTTCCTCGTAGCCCTGCGCGAGCTCGTGGTCCGACAGCGCGGTGCCACAGCGCGGGCAGTAGGGGGCGACGCGGTAGTCCTCCTCGAGCAGACCCTTGGAGTGGATCTGCTTGAGCGCCCACCACAGCGACTCCACGTACTCCGGCGTCATGGTCACGTAGGCGTCGTCGAGGTTGACCCAGTAGCCCATGCGCTGGGTGAGGTCAGACCAGACGTCGACGTGGCGCAGCACGGATTCGCGGCACTTGGCGTTGAACGCCTCGACGCCGTACGCCTCGATGTCGGCCTTGCCGGAGAAGCCCAGCTCCTTCTCCACGGCGAGTTCGACGGGCAGGCCGTGGCAGTCCCAGCCAGCCTTCCGCTCCACGTGGAAGCCACGCATCGTCTTGTAGCGAGGGAACAGGTCCTTGAACACGCGCGCCTCGATGTGGTGCGCGCCGGGCATGCCGTTGGCGGTGGGCGGGCCCTCGTAGAAGGTCCACGGCTCGCCGCCGCGCGACTTCTCGAGGCTCTCCTCGAACGTGCCGCGCTCGTCCCACAGCTTGAGGATGTCGTGCTCGAGCGCAGGGAAGTCGACCTGGGCGGGCACGGCGCGGTAGCCGGGTGTGGTGCTCATCGGATGGTTCCTTCTTCGTCTTCATCGAACGAAGGGACGAGCCGTGGCCCGCGGTACCACCCTTCTTGGGCGCTTTCTGCGCCCCGCTTCATTCACGCCGCGGCCGGTTCTACTGAGTGGTCTCCCACCGTTCTTCCGGCAGCTCCGGGGTGATGGCCCCATCGATGCCTTGCGACGCTGCCCATTATGCGCCGAGCACGCCGTCGGACTCAAGCCGGATTCGCCGACGGCGTGCTCGCCCCCTCGGCGACGTCTGGCAACATTGGCGGTTAGGAAGGGAGCGTCGATGGCGAATGCGGATGCCTGGCGGCACTGGGCGACGCTGCGCGGCCTCCAGTTCTTCCCCGCGTGGGAGCACATGACGGGCACCTTCCGCGGCGGCGGCCTCCACCTGGGCGGCCAGCGCGCGATCACCGTCGGCTGGCAGGGCAGCTACGCCGGCCTCCCATGCTTCGGCTTCCGTGCGACGGCGGGCACCGACCCCGCCGGCCACCTGTACGTGGTCGCCATCCGAGTGCCGGGCGTGCGGTTCCCGTGGCTGAGCATCGAGGTCGCCGATTTCACCCAGCACGGCCCCGGCTTGGCCATCGAGCCCGATTTCGACCTCGCCTACCGCGTCAGCAGCGCGCACCCGCAGTTCGCCCACGACGTGCTCAGCGAGGCGATGCGTCAACTCCTCATTCCCCTCACGGCGGACTTCTCCGAGATCTGGTTCGAGCACGACGCGATCCTGCTCAGCGCCCGCGGGCGCGTGGACCCCGACCATGTGGACCGCTACCTCGACGTGCTGCGCCGCATGGTCGACGCCATCGACTCGCGCGTCCTCGACGCCATCCGGCCCCGCCCGTTCCAGCGCGCGTTGCCCGCCTATCCCGCCGGCCCGACGCCCGCCCTGCGCGCGGTCCAGGCCCGCCCGGTGGTGCGTCGGGGCACCACGTGGCAGGAGTGGGCCGGCCTCCGCGGCTGGCTGTACTACCCGAACGCGCGCGAGATCGTCGAGCGCTTCAACCAGGGCCCGGTGCCGGCGGGGCGCTTCGCGCACGGCTTCGTCGGGCGCTTCGGGGAGTTCCCGTGCTTCGGCTGGCAGTGGATCTCAGAGCCGGAGAAGGGCTCGAAGATCCGCCAGGTGCTGTGCGTGAGGCGCCCCGGCCTGCAGATGCACCCCGTCCGGCTGACGGTCGACGACCCGCTGCTGAGCGAGTTGATCGGTTCGAGCGACATCGAGGTCGGCGACCCGACCTTCGATGCCCGTTGGAGGGTGACCTCCTCCGACGCGGCGGCGGCCCGTCGGCTGCTGGGCCCGGCCGTCTGGCGGTTCTTCACCGCCCCGTCTACGCCCGAGTTCAGCCAGTTGTGGTTGGAGCGGGAGGTCGCGGCGGTGGTCATCGAGGGGTCGGCCGCCCGCGAGCACGTCGACGTCTACCTGCGGTTCCTGCACGACGTCGTCGGCGCCATCTCCGGCCCCTGAGCGCTAGCGCCAGCGAGCGTCGCGGGCCCGCGATGAGACGACGACACGGAGTCCGATGGTCGCGCCAACGCTGCCGTCCCCCCGCCAACGCCCGTTCCTCCCCGCCAACGCTGCGGGCTCCCCGCCAACGCCCATTTCTCCTCGCCCACGAAAGCTCTCCCCGCCCCCGATATCTCGTCGGCGAGGAGAGGTTTCGGGGGCCCCGCGATTTCCGCGTTGGCGCCACGGGATCTTCGTTGGCGCCACGGGATCTTCGTTGGCGCCGTGCGATCTGCGTTGGCGGCGACGGCGAACTCGCCCAGCAGCGACGGCCCCAGCCCGCCAGCGCGGGACCATGGTCGGATGCCCGCGACGCGGCCAGCGCAACTAGACTCACAGCACATGACCATCTTCAACGTGCCCCTCGACGAACTGCGCACCCGCGGGACGATCAAGTGGCAACGTTTCGAGCCCGACGTCCTCCCGATGTTCGTCGCCGAGATGGACGCCCACATCGCCGCCCCCGTGCGCGAACGGCTCGAGCGGGCCCTCCGCGAATCCGACACCGGCTACCCCCAGCTGCCCGTCTATCAGGAGGCGTACGCAGACTTCTCCGCCCATGAATGGGACTGGCACTTCGACCCAGCCGACGCGATGCTCGTCGCCGACGTCGTCTCCGGGATGCGCGAGGCCGTGCTCACCTTCAGCGAGCCCGGCGACAAGGTGCTGATCAACCCGCCCGTCTACCCGCCGTTCGGGATCGCCGGTCACGCCGGTGAGTCACGCGAGGTCGTCTCCATCCCCCTCACCGAAGGGGGCCGCCTGGATCTCCCCGCCATGGAGCAGGCCTTCGCCGAGCACCGCCCCGCCGTCTACCTCCTGTGCTCGCCGCACAACCCGACGGGCGCCGTCCACACCGTCGACGAACTGCGCGCCGTCGCCGACATGGCCGACACGTACGGCGTCACGGTGGTCGTCAACGAGATCCACGCGCCCATCACCGGCCCGAAGCACACGCCGTACCTCAAGGCCAACCCCGACGCGCAGGCCTTGATCATCACGTCGGCCTCGAAGTCCTGGAACCTGGCCGCGATCAAGGCAGCCCTCATCATCGGGCCCGCCGAACTGCGCAGGCAGTTCCCGCCCATGGTCTCGGACGCCGCCTCCTACTTCGGCATCCTCGCCCACACCGCGGCGCTGCTGGAGGGCCGCGATTGGCTGAGGCAGGCGTCGCGGGAGGTCGCCGAGAACAAGGCGTTCTTCGCTGAGGAACTGCACCGCCAGATCCCGCAACTGAGCTACACGCCATCCGAGGGCACCTACCTCGCGTGGGTCGACTGCAGCCCGCTCGGCCTCGAACTGCCCGGGCGCGACTTCCACGACGTGGGCCGCGTGCGGTTCAGTTTCGGCCAAGAGTTCGGGCCGGATTCTGTGCAGTTCGTCCGAGTCAACCTGGCCTCCTCCCGTGAGATCATCACCGAAGGCATCAGGCGGATGGCCAAAACGCTGGTTTCATAACACCCAAACCCCTACCCTTCTGCCCAATGCCGATCCGAGGAGAATCACCATGACGCAGCCTGCATGGCGCACGACCTACACGCCGGGAACGTGGCTGGCACTGACCGGGCCCAACACCCTGGTCGTCATGGCGCCGCCGCCCGCGCGCGCCGCCGCCACCGTCAACGACCTATGGCGCAGCGTGGTGGAGGCCGGTTCGCTCGACGCCCTCCTCAAGCTGGTCTCCGACGTCGGCCTCGACGCCATGGATGACCTCGGCGCGTTCCACTGGGACGCCGACGGGCTGCACGGCATCGCCCGCGGCAGCGTGCAGGTGGTCGACACCGACACCAGCGACATCGTCATCGACGGCCAGGGCTCCGTCACCTGGCGCGAGGAGCACCTCGGCCGCCAGCGCAACCTCGGCATCACTCTCGAACCGTTCGACCCCGTCGAGGCACTGCAGTTGCCCCTCGTGGTGGGCGCCGCGTCCGTCTCCGCGCTGTTCCTCACCACCAACCCGGCCGCGCTCGTGCGCTTCCCCGTCGCCGACGCCGACCCCCAGGCCGAGCCGGAGGCCGAGCCCGAGGCTCCCGCCGCAGTGGAGGCGCCGATCCCGGCTGAGGCCGGGCCCGAAGTTGGCCAGCCGGCCGAGCAGCCCACTGAGCAGCCCGAGGAATCCGAGTACGGCGTCGTGCATGCCGAGACCGCCAACGCCGCCCCGCGCCTCGACGACATCGACGGCGACGCGTTCGACCACCCGGTGCCCGCCCCGGGCGGCAGCGACTTCGACCAGCCCTTCGGGTCGCAGGAGGACGACGACGAGGAGATCTCGTTCTCCGCCTTCGACGTCGACTCCTTCGACGACCGGACCTTCGACGAGCCCGCCGACAGTGCCGACGAGCAGCAGGATCCCTACCAGGCCCAGGACGAGCCCGAGGAGCGTCGCCCCGAGGACGACTTCGGTGAGGACCCGCGCCTCGAGGCCCCGCCGGCAGACGAGTTCAAGCCGGATCCGGAGCGCAGGGAGCCGTCCGACGAGGAGATCTACTCGGCCCTCGCGGGCGTGCCCTCCGCACTGCCCGGGGTCCCGCCCATCGCCCCCGAGGTGGGCGAGCAGGCCGACGAGCCCATGTCCCTGTCCTCGCCCGCTGCGGAGCGCTCGGATCCGGTCGTCATCCCGCCGACCTTCGGCGAGGTCGAGGACGACGACGGCGGCACCATCTTCTCCACCGGGCTGGCGGCCACCCACAAGCCCGCCCCTCCATCGGAGGAACACCCAGACCCGCAGGTGCTGGCCGTGCCGTGCGCCAACGGCCATGCCAACGCCCCCGGTTCCCGCACCTGCCGCATCTGCCAGTACCCGGTCGACTCGTCCAACCCGCGGCTCATCCGCCGCCCGCTGCTGGCCGGCGTGCACACCAACCGCGGCGACTTCGCAGACATCGTGACCGGCGTCATCGTGGGCCGCGCCCCGGATCCAGGCAAGGGCCCGGCGGGCAGCTACCTCATGCGGGTGCAGAGCCCCGGCAACGACATCTCCCGCAACCATGTGCTCATCACGACGCGGGACTGGAACGTGCACGTCACCGACCTCAACTCCACCAACGGCACCACCGTGCTGCCGGACGGCGAGCCGCCGTTCTCGCTGCGTGACGGAGCCTCGGTGAAGGTGGGGATCGGAACCGTGCTGGATCTCGGCGACGGGGTCTCGTTGAGGATCGAGCCGCCCCGCGGCTAGGCACGGGAGGACCGCATCGCCGTGACGGACGTTGAGCTCGGGGAGGCCAGGCAGGCCGCTCGGCCCCTGCGCATCATCGCCCGTTTCCTCCGGCGGTCGTGGCAGGCCATCGTGGTGATCAGCGTGGTCATCGCGCTGGGCATCGCCGCCTACCTCAGCCCCGGCCTCGTCCAGGCCGACGTGCACCTCGACGAGGGCACCGTCTACGTCGGGAAGCGCGATTCCAACCTCATGGGCACCGTCAACGCCCAGATCGACGAGCTCTCCGCGGCCACCGGCGTCGGCGACTCCCAGTTCACGCTCATCCAGCACGAGGAGCAGGTCCAGGCGTTCCTCCCGCAGTCGTGGAACCTCCACCCGTACTCGCCGGCGCGCAACATCCTCGACCGTGCCACCAAGGTGCCCACCAACGGCGCCGTGCAGCAGGTGGACGGGCGGATGCTCGTCTACGACCAGGAGAACGGCCGGGTCTGGCACGGCACCACCGACGAGATGCTCGAGGTCGACTTCCACCGCGACAAGGCGGATCTCGAGGTCGGCGAGTTCGGCGTCGCCACCCTGACGACCTCCGGCAAGGTCATCGGCCTCAACCCCAACGACGCGACACTGGTGCGCATGGAGGGCGAGACCGTGGTCACCACGCCGGTGCCCATGGAGTTCAACCCGGAGGCCCGCGACTTCGAGATCTCCGCCGTCGGCGACACCGCCGTCGTGCTGAACCGTGGCACCGCGCAGGTCTGGGCCGAAGGGCTCCCAAAGGCTTTCACCATCTCCGGGCGCACCCAGGCGATGCTGCTGCCGCCCGTCGACGCCATCCTGGGCGGCGAGGGACGGGCGCGCGCGGTGCTGGTCACCCGCGCTGGCCTGCAGGCCATCTCCTCCGACGGCATCAGGTCCCTGTCCGGCATGGTCGACCTGCTCCCGGTGCGCCCCGTCCAGGTGGGCGACTGCCTCTACGGCGCCTTCGCCAACGGCTCCGGCGAGGGCCGCCTGGTGAAGCGCTGCGTGGGCGAGGAACCCGTCGTCACCGAGCTGGAGCACCTCACCAGCGACGGCTCGCAACTGGCGTTCCAGGTCAACCGCACCACGGTGGCCCTCAACGACCTGTCCAACGGCACCGTCTGGCTCGTCAACCGCGGCACGGTGATCCTCCCGGAGGACTGGGAGAACGTGCGGCCCGTCATCGAGAGCGACGACACCGAGATCACCGAGGGCGACCCGACGGTGGTGCCGGACCGCTCGCTCGAGAACCGCCCGCCCGTGGCCGTCGACGATGAACTCGGCGCCCGCGCCGGCCAGTCGACGATCCTGTCCATCCTCGACAACGACACCGACCCCGACGGCGACATCCTCACCATCACGGTCAACCAGACCGACCTCGAGCACGCCACCCTGCAACTGGTGCGCGGTGGCGCGGGCCTCCAGATCACCGTCAATCCGGGCGTCGAGCCCGGCACCGTCATCGAGGTGCCGTACACGATCCACGACGGCAACGACGAGTCCGATTCCGCGACGGCGTTCGTCGAGGTGTTCCCGGAGGACGCGACCCTGAACAACCAGGCGCCGCACCCCCGCGGGCAGGGCGCCGCAGTGAGCACCGTACCCCCGCCGCAGCCCCTGCGCGTGCGCAAGGGCGACGTCGACGTGACCTTCCGCGCCCTCCTCGACTGGCGCGACCCCGAGGGTGACCCCCTCCTCCTACGCCGCGCCTACCTGGACGCGCAGTGGGACGACATCGTGCGCTTCACCCCCGACGGGGAGATCACCTACACCGACGTCGGCAAGACCGCGGGCGACAAGGTCATCCACATCGTCGTCGAGGACGCCCACGGCGCCCAGAAGGAGGGCGAGATCGTCGTCTCGGTCAGCGAGGAGGCGCTGCCGCCCACCGTCTACGGCGACTTCGTCACCACACTGCAGGGCGAGATGGTCACAGTCGAGCCCCTCGCCAACGACATCCGCGCGACCAACCTCACCGAGGTCGCCTCGACGGACTGCGCCGAGTGCATCGTCCCGCACCTTGCCGACAACCGCTTCACGTTCGCGTCGGACCAGGCCGGCACCTACTACGTGGACTACAGCGTCAACAACGGCGGATTCGGCCTCGTGCGCATCGACGTGCTGCCCAAGCTCACCAACCGCGCCCCGGTCGCGGTGCTCGACGTGGCCCACATGCCCGCGATGGGCTCGGTCACCATCGACCCGCTGCTCAACGACACCGATCCCGACGGCGACGTCCTGGTCATTCAGACGATCGAGAACGTCCGCGACGACCTCAGGATCACGATGGAGCGCCGCACGCTGCTGACCATCGAGGCCACCCGGGAACTCACCGAGCGGCGCCTGATCAAGTACCGCGTCTCCGACGGACTGCTCACCGGCGAGGGCACCATCCTCGTGGTGCCCACCCCCGCCTCCGATGAGATCGGCCCCCGCGTCGAGGACGACGTCCTGCGCGTGCGCGCCGGCGCCACCGGCTCGGTCAACGTGCTCGACAACGACACCGCCCCCGATGGCCGCGGGCTCACCCTCCACGAGGAACTGGTTGAGAACCCGTTCGGCGACAACGCCTGGGTCGACGGCGAACGCGTCCGCGTCTCCGTGCCCGCGGGCACCGCGCCCGGCCTGATGCAGGTGCGCTACCGCGTCTCCGACCGCAGCGGCGAGGCCCGCGACGGCCTGGTGCGGGTGACCGTTGTCTCCGAGGAGGCGTCGAACGCGGACCCGCCGCAGCCCCGCCAGGTCATCGACCGGATGCTGGCCGGCACGTCGACTCGCATCCCCATCCCTCTCGACGGCATCGACCCCCAGGGCGACTCGGTGCGCCTCCTCGGTATCGGCTCCATCCCCAGGCTGGGCCGCATCCTCGACGTGGGGGAACGCTACTTCGAGTACGAGGCCTTCATGGACTCGACCGGCACCGACACGTTCCGCTACGTCGTGGTCGACACCCACGGCCAGCAGGCCACCGGCGAGATCCGCGTCGGCATCGCGGCGCCCAGCCAGATCAACAGCCGCCCCATCGCCGTGCTCGACACGCTGACCACCCGCCCCGGCCGCACCGTCCAGTACGCGCCGCTCACCAACGACTACGACCTCGACGGCGACCCCGTCTCGTTCGCCACCCGCGAGCCCGCGCGCATGCAGGACGGCATCGGGGTCGACCTCGTCGACGAGACCGAACTGGTCATGGTCGCGCCGCAGGAGCAGGGCGACTACCACGGCACCTACGACATCATCGACCAGCGCGGCGAGACCGCCACCGGTGCGCTCCTGCTCACCGTCGACGAAGGCGCCCCGCTGCTCCCGCCGGTGACCCGCGACGACCTCGTCGACGCCACCCAACTGGGCAGCAGCCCCTTCGTCGTCGTGGAGCCCCTCATCAACGACTACGACCCCGACGGCTCCCACAGCGAGCTGAGGGTCTCGCTGCCGGAGCCGGACGCCGACGACGAACTCGCGCCCCGCCTGACCGGTGAGGGCGAGGTGACCATCGGCGTGCGCGACACCATGCAGCAGGTCCGCTACACCGCCGTCGACGGCGACGGCCTTGAGACCAGCGGCCTGATCGCCGTGCCGGGCCGCGGCGACGTGGTGCCCACCCTCCGCAACCCCGGTCAGGAGATGTCGGTGCGCGCCGGCGAGGAGCTCACCATCACGATCAACGACGTGGTGCAGGGCACGAATGGGCGTGAGGTCAGGCTCCCCAACACCATCGACATCGAGGGCTTCCGCGGCCAGACCAAGGCCGTCGGCGACGGCACCGTCTCCTACACGCCGGACCGCAGCTTCTGGGGCAAGTCCGTCGTCGTGTTCAAGGTGCAAGACGTCATGCAGGCCGCCGACGAGGCGCAGGCGCCGGAGGCGTTCATCTCGGTGCCGGTGAACGTCCACCGCGCGGAGGCCCGCGCAGGCGTCGACCCCGAGGACCCGGACGACCTCCTCTACATGGTCAACGAGCGGCCAGAGCAGGTCGTCGACAACATGGTGCTGCAGGTGGGTGCGGGCGAGGGGCCGCGTTCGCTGGACGTCTCGCGCTATTTCATCGACCCCGAGGGCACGAGCGTCAGCCTGCTCGGCCGGCCCACCGAGGGCGCCGGCGATGCGCCGATCGTGTGGGACGTGCGCGGCAACAGCATCGTCGTCGAGGCCACCGAGCAGGCGCGCAAGGGCCAGACGAAGCAGTTGCACGGTGAGGTCGTCGACGCCTCGGTCGACGCCAACCGGACCCCCTTCACCATGACGGTCGAGGTCGTCGCCTCGAGCTTCCCGCAGGTCACCATCACCCGGGAGATCACTGAGGTGCTCCACGCTGGCGAGAGCGTCAACGTGGCGGTCACCGACGCGGCAGTCGCGCACCTGCCGCACGACGCCAGCGTGTACCTCGAGGGCGCCCGGCGCGTCAGCGGCAATGGACGGGTCCAGGCCCTCCCCGGCAGCGGCATCGTGCAGATCACCGCGGACCCGGGATGGAACGGGCAACTCGTCGTCGGCTACACCGTCAACGATGCGTTGCACGACCCCGACCGGCAGGTCGAGGGCCGCATCACCGTCACGGTGGTCGACATCCCGCCCGCCCCTGCCGCCCCGTACGTCCTGTCCGTCGGCGACGGCACCGCCACCGTGCGGTACTCGTCCAGCGGAACGTCCGGTGAGGGGATGGTCACCACCGAGGGCTGGGCCTACATCGGCGCGGCCCGCTCGAAGCAGGGCACCTGCGCGGGCGGCGTCTGCACGTTCACCGGCCTGCAGAACGGCCAGCGCTACACGGCGCGCGTGATCGACACCAACGAGGTGGGGCCCTCGGGCGAATCCCCCGAATCGGCCGCGTTCGTCCCCGACGTGAAACTCCTGCCGCCGCAGACGCCCACCGTCACGTTCGACGACGGCGCCCTCGACGTCGCGTGGACCCACAACCCGATGTGGGATTCCTCGAGCAACACTGACAGCCGCGTCGCCTCCTACGTGGTGTCGCGCTGGAAGGGCAGCACCCGGGTGGATCAGCGGCAGGTCGACGGCGGCGCCCTGGGCCTGAAGTGGGACGGGATCCCGAACGGCGAGGCCTACTCCTTCAGCGTGCAGGCCCTCAGCAGCCACGCCAGCGACCGCGCCGAGGACTTCCACTCCGTCGACTCCGGCATCTCCGCCCCCGAACACCCCACCGGTCCACCGAACGGCGCCACGACCGTCACCCCGACGTCGACGAGGAGCGGCATCGGCGGCGGCTTCCGGGTGGCCTTCACCACCGCGGGGATCAACGGCAATGGAGACACGGTCTCGCAGTACCGCGTGGTCCCGGTGACCTCTGCCGGGGAACTGACGGACAAGCAGGCCATCGTCACGCCAGGAGGGGACGAGCCGCTCTCCGCCGAGGTGTACGGCCTCGGCAACGCAGCCGCGAAGTTCCGCGTCTACGCCCAGAACCGCTACACCGCCGCGCACGGCGGGGACGCGCTGGTGGGGGAGTCGCCCGAATGGCTGACCGCGTGGGCCCGCCCGACGATCTCCTCGCTCGAGGTGACCCGCGGCGACGGACAGATCGGCATCTTCGTCGAGCATTCGATGCCAGCCGATTCGCCCGGCGTGCTCCAGTACTCCCTCGGCGACTCCTGGGTCGACATGCCGCTCAGCGGTGAGGCCGTCGCCACCGGGCTGACGAACGGCCGGGCCTACCCCGTCACCGTCAAGGCGGTGCTCGACTCGATGGAGTCGGCCCCGGTCTCCGAGCAGGCGATGCCCCGCTCGGACCGACCGTTGCCGCCCAGCATCTCGAGCGTGGCCCTCAACGGCCGCGACCTCGATCACGTCACCGTCCGGTTGGGCGAACTCACGCTGGTCGACACCGGCGGGTGGAGCCCCGATGCCTACCTGTTCTGCGGCTCGGGCGGCACCAACTGCCAGGGCCAGTACCGCAACGTGCGCGAGGTCGAGGTGCCAGTCTCCGGCGGCAACGTGCTGTGGACGGTGGAGGGCGGCGGCAGTGGTGCGCTCCCCGTCGACCCCACCATCTCCCGCCCGCCGGCGCTGAGCGGCACCAACACGGTCTCGTTCGCGTTCTCCCGCGTCGACCACGGCAACTGCACCATCCACAACAGCCTCAACCGCGGCGACGTCGAACACGAGAACGGGCCCTTCGAGGCCCTCAACGGGCGCCTCGAGTACTCCGGGGCGCAGTGGATCCCGCAGGACCCCATCTGGGTGACCCCGCCGCCCACGGAGGAGGACCCGAACCCCGAGCCCACCCCGCAGCCGCAGCCCGACGCCGAGCCCCGCCGCATCCGCGTCGTGTGCCAGATCAACGGCAGCACCTCGACCTACAACCTCAAGTGACAGGAACCAAGGAACAGTGAATCCCGAACAAGCCCGTTGGTTCGGCGAGAACTTCGCCAACCTCGTCGCCAACGTCGAGCGCGTCATCATGGGCAAGACCGAGGCCGTGCGCCTGGCGGTGACCTGCATGCTGGCCGAAGGGCACCTGCTGCTGGAGGACTACCCCGGCACCGGCAAGACCACCCTCGCCCGGGCGATCGCCCAGTCCGTGCAGGGCACCAACAGCCGCATCCAGTTCACGCCGGACCTGCTGCCCTCCGACGTGACGGGCGTGACGATCTTCGACCAGAAGTCCGGTGAGTTCGAGTTCCACCAGGGCCCGATCTTCGCCTCCATCGTGCTGGCCGACGAGATCAACCGCGCCTCGCCCAAGACCCAGTCCGCGCTCCTCGAGGTGATGGAGGAGGCCCGGGTCACCGTCGACGGGAAGTCGTACCAGGTGGGCCAGCCGTTCATGGTGATCGCCACCCAGAACCCCATCGAGCAGGCCGGCACCTACCGCCTCCCCGAGGCGCAGCTGGATCGCTTCCTCATGAAGACCACGCTGGGCTATCCGGATCACGACGCGACGATGCGCATCCTCGCCACCGGCGGCAGCCGCCCACGCTCGACGGCGCTGCCGGCCGTGCTGTCCACCTCGCAGGTGGCGGAGATGGCGCAACTGGCCGCCTCCGTGCACATCGAATCCGCGGTGTTCGACTACATCGCCCGCCTCACGGAGGCCACCCGGCACGCCGACGAGGTACGCCTCGGCGTCTCCGTGCGTGGCGCGCTGGCGCTCGTGCGCTCCACTCGCGTGTGGGCGGCCTCGCTGGGCCGCCACTTCGTGGTGCCCGACGACGTCAAGATGCTGGCCATCCCGTGCCTGGCGCACCGCCTCATCCTCGACCCGGAGGCCGAGTTCAACGGCGTCCAAGCCGTCGACGTGATGGCCGAGGTCGTCGGCTCCGTGCCGCCCCCGACGGAGCGACAGCCCGCCGGATGACCACCACGCCCGCCCGGTGGGAGGCACCAGAGGTCGTCGACCCACCCACCTTCGACGGCATCCGCCGGCGCTACGACCGCCTGCGCGAGGTCACCGGGCTGCGCAGCAGCGGCTGGGTGACCGTCGTGTGCGGCGTGGCGTCGCTGGTGCTGGGGCTGGTGTTCGGGTGGCTGGAGTACACGGTGGTGGGCGTGCTCGCCGTCGTGACCGTCGCGATCTGCCTGCTGTTCACCATCGGCCGGCCGAAGCTTGAGGTGGCGCTACGGCTCGCGGGCCGCTCCGTTGTGGTGGGGGAGCCCGCGCGCGGGGAACTCATGGTGCGCAACGTGGCTTCCCGCCGGCACTGGGGCTCCCGCCTGGATCTCCCCGTAGGCGACGACGCGGCCAGCTTCTCGCTCCCCTCGATGAAGGCCGGTGAGGCCTCCCACAACCCCTTCCGGATCCCGACCGACCGGCGTGGGCTGATCACCGTCGGCCCTGCCCAGACCGTGCAGGGCGACCCCTTCTCGCTCACCGGCCGCTCCACGGTCTGGACCGAGGAGTTGGAGCTGTACGTGCATCCGCGCACGGTCCCGCTCCCGGGCCGCCAGACGGGTTTCGTGCACGACCTCGAGGGGCACGCCAGCCCTCACCTCACGTCGGCCGACATGAACTTCCACGCCCTGCGTCCCTACGTCGCAGGCGACGACCGTCGCCACGTGCACTGGCGCTCCACCGCCCGGGCCGGGCAGTTGATGGTGCGTCAGTTCGAGGAGTCGCGGATGTCGCGCGCGGTGGTGGCCCTCGACACCGGCCGCGCCGCCTACCTCGACGCCGCCGAGTTCGAACTCGCCGTCTCCTGCGCCGCCTCGGTCGCGATCCAGACGCTCTACTCCGAGTCGCCGCTCGCGCTGCTGACCACCCGCGACACCCTGCGCACCGTCACCCCCACCCGGGCCCTCGACGAGTTGTCGCTCGTGGAGCAGACCACCCGCGGCGGCATCCAGGACCTCGTGCACACCACGCTGCGCCGCGAGCCCGGCGCCTCGGTCGCCGTCGTGATCACCGGTTCATCGGCCACCATGGCGGACCTGCGGCAGGCCTGCTCCCGCTTCGACGTCGACACCCGCGTCGTCGGCATCCGGGTGGACCTCGACGGTGACCTGCGCGCCCGCAGCGCCGGGCACATCACCGTCCTGCAGGTCGGCGACCTCACCGAACTGCCGCGGGCCATGCGAAAGGCGATGCAGTGAGGGCCAGGCGCGCCCAGCGCGAGTCGCTGATGCCGTGGCTCGCGTTCGATGCCCTCGGCATCCTGACGCTGCTCGCGCTCATCGCGTTCGCCTTCCACCCCGTCTACGGCACCTCGTGGCTGTTCGTCACCGTGCTGGGCTTCGGCGTGGTCGGCATCGCCGTGGCCGTGGCGTCCACGCTGCGACGGTGGTCCTCGGGGCTCACGGCGGCCGCCGCGGTGGGCGGCTGGTTTCTGTTCGGCGGCCTGCTTGCGATGCCGTCGTCGACGATCGGCTACGTCGTGCCCACCCCGCGCACGCTCTTCGGCCTGCTCGTGGCCCCTGTCACCGCCTGGCGCGACATGCTCACGCTGGCCCCGCCCATCGGAGAAACCTACAACCTCCTCGCCATCCCTGGCCTGGTGGCCCTCGCCTCGGCCCTGCTCGGCATGCTGGTGGCGCTGCGCACGTCGCGGCCGATGATGGCCTGGATCCCGCCCGGCGTCGGCTACCTCGTCGGCGTGCTGGTGGGCTCCCAGGTGGCGTACCGGCCGTTCGTGATCGGCGCGCTCTTCTTCGCCGTGGTCATCGTGTGGACGAGCTTCCGTCGCGCAGCCCTGCGGCAACGGCTCTCCGGCACGGCCCAGCGGCTCAAGCCGCTCCGGGTGGTGATGGGAGCCGCCATCCTGGCGCTGGCAGGCTCTGTGGCGCTCGTCGTGGTGCCCGCCATCTCGTCGAGCCCGCAGCGCCAGAACGTGCGCTCCGCGATGCAGCCGCCCATCGAACTGGAACAGTACGCCTCCCCGCTGCAGGGCTTCCGTGGCAACATCACGCAGAAGCGCACCCAGGTGCTGTTCGAGGCCTCCGGCGCGCTGCCCGGCGACATCGTGCGGATCGCCACCCTCGACAAGTACGACGGGATCAGCTACCGGGTCGCCACGCTCGACGACGAGGCGGTGGCCGCCACCACGTTCACGCGCGTCGGCCAGTGGATCGCCGACCGCAGTGCAGGTCACGAACGCAGCCTGCGCGTGTCGGTCCGCCACTATGAGGGCGTGTGGACCCCCACGGTCGGGCGCAGCACGCAGGTGCAGTTCGAGGGTGAGCGTGCCGTCGAACTGGGTGAGAATTTCTTCTACAACCGCAGTTCTGGAACCGGCCTGAACGTCGCGGGCCTCC
>DURG01000317.1 GCA_012837465.1 Propionibacterium sp.
GGCCGGGCGCTGTTGGGCGGCGGGCGGTTGCTCGCGGCGGCCGCTGCGGCGCCGGCCCTCGGAGCGGCGCAGTGCCTCGAGCTCGTCTGGCGGCAGCACCGAGGTGGGCTCCACCTCGTCATCCCGGTAGAGCCAGTTCAGATCGTCGTTCCCACGTGGCACGGCGCCTCCTTTCAGCGCTCAAGAGCGTACCCAGTGGCAGGTCATCCTCGGTAACTGCGGCGTGGCGTCACAGGGTGAAACCGGGGTGCAGGTGAGACTGGAGGCCCACGTACCCCACCAGGAGCCCCCGACCGTGCCCTCAACCAAGACCAACCGTGCGCGCCAGCTGCAGATCCGGCGTGCGTTCGGCTTCGTCCTGATGTCTGCGGTCCTGCCCGGCTCCGTCCAGTCCTTCGCCGGCAACGCCACGGTGGGCCGCCTCGCGGGCCGCGTCTATGGCACCGCTTTCGGGCTCATCGTCCTGGTCGGCCTCGGGCTGCTGGCCTTCCGCGGCCCCACCGTCGGCCTGCTCTTGACCCCCGCCGTCGCCGCGACGGTGCGTGTGGTGCTGTGGGTGCTGTTCGCGGGCTGGGTGCTCCTCCTCCTCGACGCCTGGCGCCTCGCCGCGCCGCTCGGGCTGGGGCAGAAGACGAGGCTGGCGCTCACCGCCACCACGTTGGTGCTGGCCTTGGGCGTGGGCGGGGTCACCTCGGTCGCCGCCAATGGGTTCCAGGCCGCCGAGAACGTCGGCTTCGTGCTGCAGGGCGGCGGCGACACCAAGCAGAAGGACGGCCGCTACAACGTGCTGCTCCTCGGGGTCGACGGCGCGGAGGGCCGCGAGGGCCTGCGCCCCGATTCCATCAACGTGGCCTCGGTGGACGCCAAGACCGGCCGCGCCGTCCTGTTCGGTCTCCCGCGCAACCTGCAGAAGGTGCGCTTCCCGCTCGCCTCGCCGCTGCGTGCGCTGTATCGCGACGGCTACCGGTGCCCCGACAACGAGTGCATGCTCAACGGCGTCTACACCCTCGGCATGGATCACGCAGACCTGTATGACGAGGACGTGGACCCGGGCCTGCAGGCGATGAAGGAGGCAGTGGGGGAGACCCTGGGCCTGGAACTCAACTACTACGCCATGATCGACATGGCCGGCTTCCAGAACCTCGTCGACGCCATGGGGGGCATCCGCCTCAACGTCGCCAAGCCCATCCCGATGGGCGGCGGCAGCACCAGGATCCACGGCTACATCGAGCCGGGCGACGACGTGCACCTCGACGGCTACCACGCCCTCTGGTTCGCCCGCTCCCGCGCCGAGAGCAGCGACTACGAGCGCATGGTGCGCCAGAAGTGCGTGATGTCCGCCATGGCCAAGCAACTCGACCCCATGACGGTGGCCACCCAGTTCGTCGAACTCTCCGAGGCCGGCCAGGACCTGCTCAGCACCGACGTCGGCACCGGTGAGGTGCTCAAGCTCGCCGAGTTGGCGCTCAAGGCGCAGGAACTGAGGATCGCCTCGGTGAACTTCTCCCCGCCGCTGATCGTGCCCGCGGATCCCGATTTCAAGCTCATCCGCGAGACGGTGCGCGACAAGATCGCCGAGGCCGAGGCCCTCGACGATGCCCCGGAATCGCCCGCTCCGGCGCCCAGCACATCGGCCCCCGCCCCCACCAGCGAGGCGCCCGCTGAGGAGCCCACCGAGGAGCCGGCCGAGGTGGAGAGCGCGGAGCCGGACCCGGAGGCGATCGAGGCCGACGAGGCGCCCGCCACCGAGGCGGTCGAGCCGGAGGTCGTGTGCTCCATCCCGTGACCCGCGGGCACTAGACTGGGCTTCGGAGAAGGGAGTCCGGGGTGCAGCAGAGCGTCAGCGTGGTGATGCCGATCCGCAACGAGGAACGGCACCTCAGAGCCGCCGTCGAACGGGTCCTGGGCCAGGGCTACGAGGGCGACCTCGAGATCCTGCTCGCCGTGGCGCCCAGCACGGACCGCACCAGGGAGATCGCCGACGAACTTGCTGCCGCGGATCCGCGGATCCGGGTGCTCGACAACCCCGTCGGCTTCACGCCTGCCGGGCTCAACGTCGCCATCCGCGCTGCCCACCACCCGGTGATCGTGCGCGTCGACGGCCACGGTGAGCTGAGCCCCCACTACATCTCGACGGCCGTGCGCCTCCTGGAGGAGACCGGCGCCGCCAACGTCGGCGGGTTGATGGATGCGCAGGGCACCACCGCGCTGTCCGAGGCCATCGCCGCCGCCTACAACTCCAAGCTGGGCCTGGGGGGCGGCGGCTTCCACCTCGAGGAGACGCCCGCAGGCCCGGCCGACACCGTTTTCCTCGGTGTCTTCCGCAAGGACGTGCTAGAGGAGATCGGCGGCTTCGACGAGTCGCTCCACCGGGCGCAGGACTGGGAGCTCAACTACCGCCTCCGCACCGCCGGCCACCTCGTCTACTTCTCGCCGGACCTACGCGTCGTCTACCGCCCCCGCGACAGCTACCGGGCGCTCCTCAAACAGTTCTTCACCACCGGCCAGTGGCGCCGCGAGGTGGTGCGCCGTCACCCCGACACCGCGTCGCTGCGCTACCTCGCCCCACCGCTCGCGGTGCTGGGCATCGGCGGTGGGCTGGGGGCAGTGATCCTGGGCCTGGTACTGCGCAACCGGCTCCTGACGCTGGGCCTGGTCGCCCCGCTGGTCTACCTGTCCTTCCTCGCCGCCGCCACCGTCACGATGGAGGCCACGCCGAGGGCCCGCGCCCACCTCCCGGCAGTGTTGGCAGTGATGCACATGGCGTGGGGCGCAGGTTTCATCCGGGGGTTGCCGGACCGCCCTGACCAGGGCCGATGAAGAGCAGCTCGAAGCGTGCGAAGATGGTCTCCATGAACCCCCGGCAGAGCCCCGATGCGGCCTCGCGGGCGACGGATTCGCGCGCTGCCACCGAGGTGCTGCTGCAGGCTCAGCAACTCGCGGGCCGGCTCCGACGCGAAGCACAGGACGATGCGGACCGCATCCGCGAGGAGACGGTTTCCCTCACTCAGGAACGCGACGCGATCGCAGGCGAGGTCACATTCGCCCGGCACCGCCTCCAGGAGGCCCGCGAGGACGCCGAGCGCATCCTCTCCGAGGCCATCGCGCAGGCCGGCCAGATCACGGGCCGTGCCCAGGAGGGCGCCGACGAGGTCATCGCAGAGGCCCGCTCCGACGCTGAACGCATCGTCGCCGACGCCCGCGCGGAGGCCGTACACCTGCTCGCCGAAGCCGAGAAGGACGCCGAGCGGGTCCGCTCGCAGGCCGAGCAATGGCGGGCTGGCCATGAGGCCGAGGGCCATGCACTGCGCGCTGCCGTCGACGACGAGATCGCCGTGGCTGCCGCCTCCCACCGCGCCGAACTGGCCAAGCTGCGTGCGGAGGCCGACCACGACGTGGCGCTGCGCCGCGAGGAGGTCGCCCGGCTCGAGGCTGAAGCTGCCGAGCAGTTGGCCGCGGCCCACGAACGTGCGCAGCGCGAGACCGGACAGCTACGGGCAGAGGTGCAGGAGGAGGTCGCGCGCCTCGCGGCCGAGGCCCAGCAGCAGGCCGACGCACAACTCGCCGAGGCCGCCAGCCAGATGGAGTGGACCCAGACGACCGTCGCCGCGCTCCTGGACGGTGCGAAGGCGGACGTCGCGCACCGCAAGCACCAGTCCCACCTCGACCAGGCCC
>DURG01000318.1 GCA_012837465.1 Propionibacterium sp.
CGTCGACGCCGAGCATGTCTGCCTGGAACTGCATCAGGGTCTCGTTGGCGGTCATGCCACCATCGACCTTGAGTTCGGCCAGGTCCACGCCCGAATCGGCGTTCATGGCGTCCAGCACCTCGCGGGTTTGGTAGGCAGTGGCCTCCAGGACCGCACGGGCGATGTGGCCGCGGTTCACGTAGCGGGTGAGGCCGACGAGCGCGCCGCGCGCGTTGGACTTCCAGTACGGCGCGAACAGGCCGGAGAACGCGGGCACGAAGTACGCGCCGCCGTTGTCCTCGACCGTTGCCGCAAGGTCCTCGACCTCCGGTGCGGAGTCGAACATCTTGAGGTTGTCGCGCAGCCACTGCACCAGCGAACCGGTGACCGCGATGGAGCCCTCAAGGGCGTAGATCGCGGGCTTGTCACCGATCTTGTAGCAGACCGTGGTGAGCAGGCCGTTCTCTGACGGAATGATCTCCTCGCCGGTGTTGATCAGCATGAAGTTGCCGGTGCCGTAGGTGTTCTTGGCCATGCCGACCTCGAAGCACGCCTGGCCGAAGGTGGCTGCCTGCTGATCACCGAGGATGCCGGCGATCGGGACGCCGGAGAGCATGCCCTGGGTGCGGCCCTCGCCGTACACCTCGGCCGAGCTCTTGATCTCGGGGAGCATGGACATGGGGATGGTCATGTCCTTGGCGATCTCCTCGTCCCAGTCAAGGGTCTTGAGATCCATCAGCATGGTGCGCGAGGCGTTGGTCACGTCGGTGACGTGCACGCCGCCGTTGGTACCACCGGTCATGTTCCACAGCACCCAGGTGTCCATCGTGCCCATGACGAGGTCGCCGGCCTCTGCCTTCTCGCGGGCGCCGTCGACGTTGTCCAGGATCCACTTGACCTTCGGGCCACAGAAGTAGGTGGCCAGCGGGAGGCCGACGCGGTCCTTGTACTTGTCCTGGTCGCCGCCGCCGAGCTCGTCGACGATCTTGGCGGTGCGGGTGTCCTGCCAGACGATGGCGTTGTAGACCGGCTCACCGGTGTTCTTGTCCCACACGACGGTGGTCTCGCGCTGGTTGGTGATGCCAACCGCGGCGATGTCGTTCTGGTTGAGCTCGGCCTTGCTCAGCGCGTCGGCGACGACGGAGCGGACGTTGGCCCAGACTTCCTTGGGATCGTGCTCCACCCAGCCGGCGCGCGGGAAGATCTGCTCGTGCTCCTTCTGGCCGACCGAGACGATGGTGCCCTTGTGGTCGAAGACGATGGCACGCGAGCTGGTCGTGCCCTGGTCAATTGCGAGTACGTACTTGTCGTTCACTGAATTCACTGGTTCCTTGTCACTAGATCACGGAAGGATGAGGTTGCCCAGGACACCGGCGAGCATGCCGCCGATGATGGGGCCGACGATCGGCACCCAGGAGTAACCCCAATCGGAGCTGCCCTTGCCCTTGATGGGCAGGATGGCGTGCATGATGCGGGGGCCGAGGTCACGGGTGGGGTTGATGGCGTAGCCGGTGGGGCCACCGAGGCTCGCACCGATCGAGAGGATCAACAGTGCGACGCCGAGGGCACCGAGCCAGCCGAGGTTGGCCGGGGCGTCGCCCGCACCTTCGGTGAACCTGCCGGCGGCCATGATCACGAACACGAGCACGAAGGTGGCGATGATCTCAGTGACGGTGTTCCACAGGGGGTTGCGGATCTCGGGGCCGGTCGAGAAGACGCCCAGCTTCTTGCCGGGATCGGGCTCGGCGTCGAGGTGCTGCTTGTAGGTCAGCCACATGAGGAAGGCACCGAGCATGGCACCGATGAGTTCAGCGATCAGGTAGACCATCGTCGAGGCGAAGGTTACCGGGACACCTGCCGCGTACTCCTCGTTGCCCGCGGCAAGGAAGCCGAGGGTGACGGCGGGGTTCAGGTGGCCACCGGACTTGTAGGCGGTGAGCACGCCGGCGAACACACCCAGGGCCCAGCCCCAGTTGATGAGGAGCCAGCCGGTACCCATTCCCTTGGTCTTGGTGAGGATGGCGTTGGCGACGACGCCGCCACCGAGCAGCAGCAGCATGGCTGAGCCGAGGACTTCCGAGAGGAAAACGACTCCCAACGAAGTTTCCATCTTTGTTCTCCATTCCTGACATCACTGTCAGTCTGGCGTCATCACTGACGCGGTTGGCTGTGCGCGGACGCAGTCCGCTTGTGGATAGCCAACCGCTGAGTGCACGTCGGTGCAATAGCAGTGCACAGGTGTGCAACAGGAACTTGTTAGCGTGCACATAACCCCGTCACGTTCTGCTGCTCACTTGGTCACTCGGCGCCAACGAAGAGCACACCGCGCCAACATACATTCCGCTCCGCCACCGAAGCGTTCCGCCGCCAACGACATATCGCAGGTGAGGTCAGGTTTCGGTGGC
>DURG01000319.1 GCA_012837465.1 Propionibacterium sp.
AACCTCACCAGCGGCGGCGTGACCGACGAGGCCACGTACCAGTTCAGCGGCCGCCTCGGCTCGCTGGACCACATCCTCGCCAATGACGCCGCCCTCCAGTTGGTGACCGATGCCGCGGTGTGGAACATCAACGGTGACGAGTCGATCGCGTTCCAGTACTCGCGACGCAACTACAACATCGTCGACTTCCACTCCACCGACGAATACGCCTCGTCCGACCACGACGCCGTCGTGGTGGGCATCGACGCCGCCGAGCCCGTCGTGGGCGACACGACGCCGCCGGTCGTCGAGGCAATCGCCGACGTGACCGTCGTGGCTGGCGAGAAGGTCTCGATCCAGGTCAAGGCAACGGACGACTCCGCCCTGACCTACGCCATCTCCGGGCACCCCGAACTGACCATCAGCGTGACTGGTCTCATCACGGGCACCCCGTCGAAGCCGGGCGCGGCCACCATCACCGTCACGGTGACGGACGCTGAAGGCAACCAGTCGTTCGAGACGTTCAAGTTGACCGTCAAGCCCGTCGACGTCCCACCGGTCGATCCCCCGGTGGGTCCCCCGAAGTTCGTACGTACCGCGCCCTACACGTTGCCGGGCCTCCACAAGGACCTGAACGGTCGCCACTGGAACACCAGCTGCGAGGTCTACTCCCAGACCGAACGGTGCCGCACCGAGATCTGGGCGACGACCGTGGTCATCGAGGATGGTCGGTTCGTGCGCAAGAACGCGTGGGTCTTCAACAACCTGACCTACCTGCCCTTCATGACACAAGAGGCCTGGGGTGACAACCCCTTGGCCAACGCGGGTCGATGGACCGCTGAGACGGATGGTCGCCAGTGGATGACCGAGTGTGGCACCGAGCGCACCGGCCGCGACGGTTGCCGTTCGTACGTGTACGCCACGGTCTACAAGGCCACCCCGCGTGCCTCCGGCGGGTACACGTTCAGCCAGTACAACGACTGGGTGTTCAACAACATCGTCATGTTCGGTAGCCCCGCAATGCGCTAGGCGCCGTCCCCTGAGGAGGCGAGGGCCCGGTCACCACATGGTGGCCGGGCCCTTGGCCGCGGTCAGGAGAGTTCGCGGTAGGCGGCCTCCAAGGCGGCCTCGTCGGGTCCGTCGATGATGACCGGCTTGCCGAACTCGGTGATGCCGACGATGCGCAGCAGGTTGCCGCGCGCCTTCTTGTCCAGGCTCATGAGCCGACGGAGCTCGGGCCAGGCGGACTGGTCGTAGCGCAGGGGCAGCCCGAGGCCGCCCAGGAGGTCGTCATGCAGGGCGACGGTCTCGTGGTCCAGCCCCAGCACCAGCCTCGACACGCGGGAGCACCACGCCATGCCGACGGCAATCGCGTCGCCGTGGCGCCACGTGTAGCCCGCGTGGGCCTCGATGGCGTGCCCGAGCGTGTGACCGTAGTTCAGGGCCTCACGGCCCACGTTGGCACCCTTGGACGTCGACTCCCGGAAGTCGGCGGCGACGACGGTGGCCTTCACCTGCACCGCCCGCGTGACGAGTTCGGCGAACCGTGCAGACGTGTGGTCGGCGGCGTCGGCGAGGTCCTCCCGGGCGAGGTCCAGGATCCTCGTGTCGGCGATGAAGCCGCACTTGATCACCTCGGCCAGCCCTGCGCGCACGTCGCGCTCCGGCAGCGTGTCGAGCAGGGCGAGGTCGCAGATGACGCCCGCGGGCTCGTAGAAGGCGCCCACGAGGTTCTTTCCGGCCGACAGGTTGATCCCGGTCTTTCCCCCGACGGCCGCGTCGACCATGGCGAGCACCGAGGTGGGGATGCTGACGTAGCGGACGCCCCGGAGCCACGAGGCAGCGACGAAGCCGGCCAGGTCGGTGGCGGTGCCACCACCGATGCCGATGACCATGTCGCTGCGCGTGAAGCCGGCACCGGCCAGAGCGTCCCAGCAGCGGGTGAGGACGTCAGCGGTCTTCGCCGCCTCGGCGTCCGGCACGGCGATCATGGTCACCTGGGCGTCGAGTTTGTCGCCCACCTGCTCGGCGAGCCCCACGAGGGGCTCTGGGTGGATGATGGCGACCCTCAGCGCGTCGCCGGCCAGTTCGGGCAGGCGAGCCAGGGCGCCGCGTTCGATGTGGACGTCGTACGGCCCCATTGCCGACTCGACCCGCACGCTCATGGCTGGGCACCTCTCTCTGCCGCCAACTGGTCGGCCACTTCGGAACTCCCCCGCCCGTCGGTCTCGACGACCTGGGTGGCGAGCGCTTCGTAGACGGGGTTGCGCTCCCGCAGCAGTTCGATCAGCCGGCCGCGGACGTTGCCCAGCAGGAGAGGGCGCACCTTGTTCATGCCGACGCGACGGGTGGCCTGGCCGATCGAGACCTTCAGCCAGATGACCTCGTGGCCGCCGGACCTCAGCGCCTCCTGGATGCCGGGCGTCATGACGGCGCCGCCGCCCAGCGCGACGACGTCGAAGGCGCCGAGCAGTTCCACCGTCGCCTCTTCCTCGAGCGCGCGGAAGTACTCCTCGCCCTCGTCGGCGAAGATCTCCGCGACGGGCTTGCCCATGACCTCTTCGATGCGCTTGTCCACGTCCACGAACGTCTTGCCCAACTTGCGGGCGAGGCGCTTGCCCACGCTGGTCTTGCCGGCGCCGGGGGCGCCCATCAGCACGATGGCCATCAGCCGATCTCCAGCCCTCGGGCGGCCACGTCGGTCAGGTAGGCCTCGTAGTTGCGGCGGGTCTCCCCCACGGAGTCGCCGCCGAACTTCTCCAGCGCCGCCTCGGCCAGCACCAGCGCCACCATGGCCTCGGCCACGACGCCGGCCGCGGGCACCGCGCACACGTCGGAGCGCTGGTGGTGGGCGGCGGTGGCCTCGCCGGTGGTGGTGTCGATGGTGCGCAGCGCCCTCGGCACGGTCGCGATGGGCTTCATGGCCGCCCGCACGCGCAGCACCTCGCCGGTGGACATGCCGCCCTCGGTGCCGCCGGAGCGGTGCGAGGCGCGCTTGATGCCGCCATCGGTGGGCAGGATCTCGTCATGGGCCAGGGAACCGCGGGTACGTGCGAGCTCGAAGCCGTCGCCGACCTCGACGCCCTTGATGGCCTGGATGCCCATCAGCGCGCCGGCGAGTTTCGCGTCCAGCCGGCGATCGCCCTGCGTGTGCGAGCCGAGGCCCGGGGGCAGCCCCCACGCGAGCA
>DURG01000320.1 GCA_012837465.1 Propionibacterium sp.
CGCAGCCGATCTGGTCCCTGAGCGTCCGCCTGCGAGCTTGCGAGCCAGCGGACGACGAAGGGCCCCCGCAGCCGATCCATCACCTCAACCACCGGGCTGCTCCCGCAACCACCGCTGCAGGAACTCGTCGACCAGCACGATGTAGCCGGGCCTGTCGGCGAAGTAGCCGCCGCAGTGGTAGGCGCCGTCGAAGGTGACCAGTTCGACGACGTCCGCACCTCCGGCCGCCTCCTGCAGATCAAGCGCGTGCTGGTAGGGGATGATCTGGTCCTCGGTGCCGTGCAGCAACAGGATGGGCCGGGGTGGGATGTCCGCGATGGCGTCGATGGGGCGCACATCGCGGAATCGGTAGCCGTGCAGGAGACGGTTGGCCAGCGCCACGATGGGGACCAACGGCGCGGCCGGCACCCGGTGGCCGCGGAACGCCTGCGCCACCACGTCGGTGAGCGTTGCGAAGGGGGAGTCCAGCACAAGCGCCTCGATGCGCGGCTCCTTCGCTGCGGTGAGGATTGCCGTGGAGGCGCCTCCAGAGAAGCCGACCACGGCGATCCTCGCGTCCGGACGTCGGGTGGCCGCGAAGTCGACGGCGGCCGCGAGGTCGAGTTGCTCGTGAAAGGCGAGCGAGAGCGCTCCGTCCTCGGAGTCGCTCGACCCCCGGAAGTCGAACAGCAGCACGCTGTGATCGCGCTTGAAGAGCCCCGGGCCGATGCCGAGCATGTCCGCCTTGGTTCCCCGGTGGCCGTGCGCGACGACCACGACGCTCTCCGAACTGGGCTCGTCGAACCACCACCCCGCGAGGCGCACCCCGTCCTCCGCGCGGAAGGTTACGTCCTCGGCCTCAAGACCCACCTCGAAGGGCGTGAACCCGTAGGGCGGCCAAACGCGACGAGGACCATTCAAGGAGCGCGCACCAATGGCCCCGATCGTTGCTGCTGCGACCCCTGCTCCGAGTGCAGCCCAGCTGGCCGCCTGCTTCCACTTCATGGCTTCTTTCCTACCATTCCCAGCAAGCTGCGCATCACTGATGCATAGTTCATGCTTCAGAGGTGTACGATCGGTTCATGAGGACCACGATCAGGCTCGATCCAGAAGTTGCCGCCGCGGCCGAACGCCTGCGGCGGGAGCGCCACATCGGTCTGGGCGAGGCTGTCAATGAGTTGGCTAGGGCGGGGCTGCTCCACTCGCCGCAGAACCGTGGGTTCCATCAGCGGACCGTTGAGGTTGGGCTGAAGATCGACTTCACCAATATTGGAGACACCCTCGAGTTGTTGGATCAGTTCGATGCCGGGGACGCTCCGTGATCGTCGACGCGAGCGTTCTGCTGTATGCCGTGGACAGCCGGTCCCACTTCCATGGTGCGGCTCGGTCGTGGTTGGAGAAGGCCTTGAACGGGGTCGAGCGTGTCGGGCTTCCGTGGGCATCCCTGCTGGCCTTCCAACGCATCGTCACCCATCCGCGGGTGACCGCTGATCCGCTGACCGCAACCGAAGCGTGGCGGTTCGTCACCGATTGGCTCGACGCCGATCTGGCCTGGGTTCCCAACCCTGGCGGGCGGCACGGCGAGATCCTCGGACGGTTTCTGACCGAGGGTGACTTCCGAGGGAACCTCGTCACTGATGCCCATCTCGCTGCCTTGGCGATCGAGCATGGCACCAGTATCTGCTCCTTCGACAGTGACTTTGCCCGTTTTGAGGGGCTTCAGTGGGTGTCCCCAGCCTCGATTTGAGTTCTCGGGGTCAGATCCGTATAGTTATCGGAGCGACGCGGGGTGGAGCAGCTCGGTAGCTCGCTGGGCTCATAACCCAGAGGTCACAGGTTCAAATCCTGTCCCCGCTACCACATCGGGAATCCCGGCCAACGGAAGTTGGTCGGGATTCTCTGCTTTCTTACGCGGCAGGATGGTGGCGACGTCGACGTCGAGCAATTCTGCCGCCGCGAAGACGTCCTGAAGCGACCAAGCAACGTCGCCCCGTAGCTTCTTTCCAGCCACAGAAGGCGTCACTCCCAGCGCCTCGGCCAGATCCTTATTCCTGAGCCTTCGGCGAAACAGAGCCTTGTGACCATCGATGAACGAGGTCACCACGGCAGTCGCGGGTCGAGCTCACCGCTGCGCATGAAACTCGACGCCGCCATCAAAATCTCGTTGGCCCGTTTGAGTTCGCGGACCTCCTGCTCGAGCTGCCTGATCCGCGCCGCATCACTAGTGGTCGTCCCGGGTACCTCGCCGGCGTCGATGCGGTTCTGTTTGGTCCATCCGCGCAACGTGTCCGGGTTGACTCCGACACGCTGCCCGATCCTGATCACCGCTTGGTTCATCGACAACGAAGGATCGTCCTTCATCGCTTCGTGAACCAGGCGGATGGAGCGTTCCCGCAACTCCGGCGGGTACTTCCTCGGTGCTGGCATGGTCATCATCCTTTCGTGGAATCAGACCCTCCACCAGACCCGGGGCGGTTCACTCTCCTGAGCGTTGTCCCCGGCATACTTGACGCCATGAGATCGCGCGTCCTGTACCTGTTCCTCGGAGCGCTCGGCATGCTCGTACTCATCGTCGTCGCTGCCGCCATCGCCTGGTGGTCGATCTCGGAGCCGCTTGACGACCGGCCGTCGTCCCCGGCGCCAAGGCCGGCCGTCGACCAGCTCGGAGAACCCGCCCCGCCCCCCGTGCTGGGCACTGATGAGGTCTGGATCGGCGCCATCGAGTTGTCCTCGGAGCTGCTCCTGGTGCCGGATGCCACGCTGCGCGACGTCGTGGCCACCGGGAGGGGGATCTACTCCGGGGCGCATGGGCTCACCGTCGCCTACCTCGACGTGGACGCGACCGTCCCGTTCGCGGAGGTCGCCAAGGAGGTGGGTGGTGACTCCGTGGTGAAGGCGGCGCCTGGGGGCCAAGTGGCGGTGGAGCGCACGGTCGAGGTGCTCGGCCGGGGCATTCCGGTGGTGGCCACCGGCACCGTCGACGTGGTGGGCGGCAAGATCGTGGTGCGCCCCACGGCGATCGACTTCGGCCTGCCGGAGTTCCTCTCCAAGGCGCTGGGCACCCTGGTCGATTCCCTCGTCACGATCGAGCACGAGGTCACCGGACTCCCGGAGAACCTGGAACTGTTGGACGTCTCGGTGCTGCGCGAGGGGTTCCGCGCCAGCCTCGCAGGATCCGACGTGGTGTTGGCCGAAACCAACCGATGATGCGGATGTCGAATTGATAACGACCGGACACGTCACTTGACCCGGGGTGGTTTGCGGAGCACCATGGGCTGAACTTGAACGATCCACGGGGGTTCGATGAACAAGCCCACGCTTGCCAGTCTGGCCGCGGAGTTGAACGTGTCCCGTCAGACGATCTCCAACGTCATCAACTTCCCTGACCGGGTGCGCCCCGAGACGCGTGCTCGGGTGCAGGAAGCCATCGAACGCTCGGGCTACCGCCCCTCGGCCGCAGCCCGCGCCCTGCGCAACCAACGGGCCAATGCGCTGGGCCTCAGGCTCAGCAACCCCCGCAACGGGATCTCCGGCTCCATTATGGACGCCTTCACCCACTCACTGGTGGAACGCGCCGACCAGAGCGGCTACCGCATCGTGCTGTTCCCGGCGCGCACCAATGAGGAAGAGGTGGACAAGCTCGTCGAACTGCGCCGCACGCTCGCCATCGACGCCTGCATCCTCACCGACACGTGGCTCGACGACGCCCGGCCCGCCCAACTCGCGGAGGCCAGCGTGCCATTCGCCGCGTTCGGGCGCCCCTGGGGCGCCAAGGACCACGGACGGTGGGCCGATGTCGACGGCCGCGCCGGGGCCGCGGAGGCCGCCGCGCACCTGCGTGCCCTGGGCCACGAACGCATCGGCTACCTCGGCTGGTCAGACGGCTCCCCGGTCGGCAAGGACCGGCGGGTCGGCTGGGCGCAGGCGCTCTGCCTGAGCGGCGACCAAGAGGCCGAACTCGCCGTCGAGGTGGAGGACACCGTCGACGACGGTGCGGCCGGAATGGCCGAACTGCTCTCCCGCGGCGCAACTGCGGTGGTGTGCGCCTCCGACACCCTTTCCCTCGGGGCCTTCACCGTGATCCGGCGCCGTGGCGGCTCGCGGCAGTGCATCATCGGTTTCGACAACACGCCCGTGGCGCGCGAACTGGGGCTCTCCAGCATGGCCCAGCCGGTCGACGAGGTGGCCGCCACCGTCCTCGACATGGTGCTGGCGCAGATCGCGGACCCCGCCGTCGAGCTGGAGGGCGTGCTGATCGCGCCCGCGCTCGTGGCGCGCCAGGGCTCGGCGCTGACGGGGTGATCCCTCGATACGTTCGCTCGTTCCTCGCGAACACTCGGGACCCGGAGGGGGTGAGCAGCTCGTTCCTCGCGAACACTTGGGAGCCAATGGGCGTTCGCTCGCGGCGAGCGGTCAATGGCACCATTTGCAAAGTTGAATGCGGTTACACTGTCCAAGCTTGTTAGCCAGTACCTCGAAGGAATCCCATATGCGCCGTAGCAGCCTGTCGGTGGCCGTCATCATGGCCCTCGTCGCCTCGGTACTGCTGAGTGCCTGCACCCGTCCCGAGCCCACCCAGTCCAACGACGCGCCGCTCAACATCGGCGTGACCACGCGGCCGGATGGGCTCGACCCCATCACCGTCGCAGGGGCCGGCACCCCCTTCGTGCTCCTGTACAACATCTACGAGACCCTGGTGAAGGTCGATTCCGACGCCAACATCAAGCCGCTGCTGGCCACCGAATGGGACGTGTCCGACGACAACCTCGTCTACACCTTCTCCCTGGAGGAAGGTGCCAAGTTCGCCTCCGGCGCCCCGCTGAACGCGGAGGCCGTGGTGGCCAGCTTCGAACGTGCCCGCAGCGAATCGGCCACGGCCCAGATCCGCGACAAGTGGGGCCCGGTCGACACCATCGAGGCCGACGGCGAGCATACCGTCGTGATCACCCTGAACCGCCCGTCGCACGCGTGGCTCTATGACCTGAGTGGCCCGATGGGCATCATCGCGGATCCCGCCGGCTTCGCCGACATCAACACCACCCCGGTGGGCTCCGGGCCCTACGTGTTCGAGGAGTGGGATGAGGGCTCCTACATCCAGCTCAAGGCCAACAGGGCCTACTGGGGCACTCCCGGCCGCTTCACCGATGTGTTCTTCCGCTACTACTCGGACCCCAACGCGATGAACGCCGCGATGCTCTCCGGCCAGCTCGACATCATCTCCAACCTCACCGTGCCCCAGTCCATCGAGCAGTTCCAGGACGAGAGCCGCTACACCATCCACGAGGGCACCACCACCGGCGAGGTGGTGCTCGGCTACAACCACAGCTCCGAGAAGCTGCAGGACGTGAAGGTCCGCCAGGCGATCAGCCACGCCATCGACCGCCAGGCGCTGGTCAACGCGGTGTGGGCCGGCAAAGGACCGCTGATCGGCACCCACGTGCCGCCCACCGATCCCTGGTACGAGGACCTGTCCGAGCACTATTCCTTCGACCCCGACAAGGCCCGCGAACTCCTGAAGGAGGCTGGGCACGAATCCGGCCTCACCCTCGACCTGCGTGTGCCCGTGCTGCCGTACGCGCCGCCGTCGGCCCGCTTCATCTCCGAGCAGCTCAAGGACGTCGGCATCACCGCCAACGTCGAGGAACTCGAGTGGGGCCGGTGGCTGGAGCAGGTCTACGGCAACCATGACTACGACATGACTATCGTGGCCCACGTCGAACCCCGGGACATGACGGCATATGCGTTCGAGGGCAACTACTGGGCCTACGACAACCCGGCATACAACGCGCTCCTCGAGGAGGCCGACATCGCTGCCACCGAGGAGGAGCAGATCGCCACGCTCAAGGAGGCGGGCCGCATGCTCGCCGACGACGCAGCCGGCAACTGGTTGTTCCTGCTACCCAGCATCATCATCACCACCCCGGACATCTCGGGCGTGCAGGTCAACCAGATCTCGCTGTCGTTCGACCTGACGATGCTGGCCAGGGGCTGATCCCACGTGGTCCTGCGGCGGGTGCTGGTGCGGGCAGCCTGGCTGCTCGCCAGCCTGCTGCTGGCCTCCTTCCTGATCTTCGCGGTGGCCAACGCGCTGCCCGGCGACATGGCGCAGATCCTGCTCGGCACCAATGCTGCGCCGGGGGAGGCCGAGGCCTTGCGCGAACGGCTGGGGCTCAACCGGCCGTTCCTCGTGCGGTACCTCGAGTGGCTGGGCGGCGTGCTGCAGCTGGATTTCGGCAACTCCTACATCGGCAACCGGCCCATCGGGCCGCTGATCGCCGCGCGGCTCGAAGTGACGCTGTCATTGACCATCCTGGGCATGCTCCTGGCTGTGCTGGTGGCCCTGCCCATCGGGGCCTACGCGGCGGCCCGACGGCGGCACCTGGACGGCGCGGCCGTCTCGGCCCTCTCCCAGGTGGGGCTCGCCATCCCAGCGTTCTGGGCCGGCATCTGGCTGGTGATCATCTTCGCGGTCCAACTGCGCTGGCTGCCGGCCAGTGGCTACGTCTCGTACTGGGATTCGATCGGCCAGTGGCTCCTGCACCTCATCCTGCCCGTGATCTCGCTCGCGCTGGTGCAGGGTAGCGTGATCTCGCGCTACGTGCGCTCCTCGGTGATCGAGGTCATGCAGGAAGACTACTTCCGCACCGCGCGTGCCGTCGGCTGGTCCAAGACGCGCGCCCTAGTGCGCCACGGCCTGCGCAACATCGCGATCTCGCTACTGACCGTCATCGGCCTGCAACTGGCCACGTTGCTGGTGGGCGCCATCATCATCGAACAGGTCTTCGCGCTCAACGGCCTCGGTTCCACCCTGCTGCGGGCCGTCTCCGGCCGCGACCTCGGCGTCGTGCAGGCCATCGTGCTGTTGCTGGTGTGGAGCGTACTGATCATCAACTTCCTGGTGGACGTGGCCTACCAGATCATCGACCCCCGGCTCCGACGGGCGGCCGAGGCCCGATGAAGCGCGCCACGTTGTACCTGGGCCTGAGCCTCATCGGGCTGGTCGTCCTGCTCGCCGTGGTGGGCATCTTCTGGACCCCTTACAGCCCCACGGCGATGGTGGGCCCGCGGCTGGCCCGGCCCGGTTGGCCCCACCTGCTGGGCACCGACGGGTTCGGCGCCGACATCTTCTCCCGCATCATCAACGGCGCCAAGATCGTGCTGCTGGTGGGCATCGTGTCGGTCTCCGGGGCCGCGCTGGTGGGTGTGCCCACCGGCATCTTCGCCGGCATGAAGCGCGGCTGGGCCGGCGAGATCCCCGCACGGCTGGCCGACATCCTCTACGGCTTCCCGGCCCTGCTGCTGGCCATCTTGTTCGCCGCCGCACTGGGCGGTTCCACGTGGACGGCGATGCTGGCGATCTCCATCTCCACCGTCCCAGCGTTCGTGCGCATCGCGCGCGCCGCCACCTTGCAGGTGATGTCCCAGGGCTACGTCGAGGCGGCGCGGCTGAGCGGCACGCCCAGCCCGTCGGTGGCTGTGCGGCACGTGCTGCCCAACATCGCCCCCGTGCTGGGTGTGCAGGCCTCCGTGAGCTTCGGCATCGCGATCCTCGCTGAGGCCGGCCTGTCCTACCTCGGCCTCGGCTCCCGGGCGTCTGAGCCCACGTGGGGCCGCATGCTGCGCGAAGCGCAGGACTACATCTTCAGCGAACCCATCCAGGCGCTGTGGCCGGGCCTGGCCATCGCGGTCGCCACCATGGGCTTCAACCTGCTCGGCGACGGCCTGCGCGACCTCCTCGACCCCCGGCTGAGGGAGTTGCGATGAGTGATCCCGTCCTGCAGGTCCGGGACCTGACGATCACGTTCGGCCGCCGCCAGCAGAAGGCCGTCGACTCGATCTCCTTCGACGTCGGCGCCGACGAGCGCCTCGGCATCATCGGCCAGTCCGGCTCCGGCAAGTCCGTCACCGCGCTGGCGATCATGGGCCTCCTCCCGGACCATGCACGTGTCACCGGCTCCATCAGGTTCGACGGCCGGGAACTCGTCGGGCTCCCCGAGCGCGAGTACCGGCAACTGCGCGGCGACGACATCGCGATGATCTTCCAGGAGCCCATGACCGCGCTGGACCCCACCATGAAGGTGGGCCGCCAGATCGGCGAGGTGGTGGCGCTGCACCACGCCGATCAGCGCGGCGGGATCCGCGACGACGTGCTCACCTGGTTGGAGCGGGTCGGCATCGTCGAACCCGCACGGATCGCCGATTCCTTCCCGCACGAACTTTCCGGCGGCCAACGGCAGAGGGCCCTGATCGCCATGGCGTTGGCCAACCACCCAGGGCTGGTGCTCTGCGACGAGCCAACCACCGCGCTCGACGTGTTGGTGCAGCGCCAGATCCTCGCACTGCTGGACGAGCAACTCGAGGGCCACTCCGCGATCTTCGTCTCGCACGACCTGGCCGTCGTGCGGCAGGTCTGCCGCCGCGTGGCCGTCATGCTCGAGGGCCGCATCGTCGAGGAGGGGCCGATCGACCAGATCATCGCCGAGCCCCAACACCCCTACACGCAAGGCCTCATCGCCTCTGCGCGCATCGACAGGGTGCAGCCCGGCGAACGGTTGCCCTCGGTGGCTGATTTCTACCGGGCGGGGGACGCATGAGCATCGTGGAACTGCGCGGCGCGGAGGTCACCTACCGGCGGGCCGGCCAGCCCTTCGTCGCACTGCACCCCACCGACGTGGTGATCGAGCCGGGCGAACGCGTCGGCGTCGTCGGTGGCTCGGGTTCGGGCAAGACGACCATGGCCAGGCTGATGCTGGGCCTCGTGCCGCCGTCGCAGGGTGACGCATTGTTCGACGACCGCTCCATCGTGGGGCTGCCGGAACGCCAACGTGGCTGGCTGCGGGCGCGTGCCTCGATGGTGTTCCAGGATCCGAACTCGTCGTTGAACCCCCGCATGAAACTGCGCGACATCGTCGGTGAACCCCTGCGTTCCCCCGTGCTGCGCAACCGTGGCGACGTGCCGGAGCCCACCCCTGAGGTGTTGGCGGGCGCGCTCGAGGGCGTGGGCCTCACCGCCGAGATGCTGGATCGCTACCCCCACCAACTCTCCGGGGGGCAACGGCAACGCGTGGCGATCGCGAGGGCCTTGATCTCGGATCCGGCGTTCCTGGTCGCCGATGAGCCCGTCTCGGCCCTCGACGTCTCGGTGCGCGCCCAAGTGCTGAACCTGCTCACCGACGAGGTCAACGAGCGCTCGCTGGCGCTGGTGCTGGTCTCCCACGACCTCGCGATCGTGCGGCACCTGTGCGAGCGCGTACTCGTGGTCGAGCGGGGCCACATCGTCGAGCAGGGGGCGGTGGCAGACGTGCTCGACAACCCGCAGCACCCCTACACGCAGGCGCTGGTGGATGCCACGCTGAGCCTCTGACCGGTTGGACGCGGTCGTGCGTCTTCGCGGAGGGCGCGTAGAGTGTCCCATCGTGAAGGCACTCCTCCTAGAGAACATCCATGCAGATGCCGTGAAGGCCCTCGAAGCCAAGGGCTTTGAGGTCGAGTCCCGTGCTGGCGCCCTCGCCGAACGCGACCTGATCTCGGCACTCGACGGCGTCGACTTCCTCGGCATCCGGTCTCGCACCCACGTCACCCGCAACGTGCTGGAATCCGCGCCGCAACTGCAGTCCGTGGGCGCCTTCTGCATCGGCACCAACCAGATCGACCTCGAGGCCGCCACCGAGCTCGGCGTCGCCGTGTTCAACGCCCCCTACTCGAACACTCGCTCCGTCGTGGAACTTGCCGTCGCCGAGATCATCGCCATGGCCCGCAAGCTGACCGACCGCAACCGTGACATGCACCGCGGTGTCTGGGACAAGTCCGCCGTCGGCTCGCACGAGGTGCGCGGCCGCACGCTCGGCATCGTCGGCTACGGCAACATCGGGTCGCAGCTGTCCATCGTCGCCGAGGCGCTCGGCATGCGCGTGCTGTTCTACGACATCGCCGACCGCCTGGCGCTCGGCAACGCCACCCGCGTCGACACGCTCGACGAACTCCTAGAGCGGGCCGAGACCATCTCGCTGCACGTCGACGGCCGCCCCGAGAACGAGAACCTGTTCAGCCACGCCGAGTTCGCCAAGATGCGCCCCCGCTCGCTGTTCCTCAACCTGTGCCGGGGCCCCGTCGTCGACCTCGACGCGCTGCACGAACACCTCACCTCCGGCCACATCGCGGGCGCCGCCATCGACGTGTTCCCGACGGAGCCCAAGAGCAAGGACGAGCCGTTCGTCTCCAAGCTCCAGGGCCTCAGCAACGTCATCCTCACCCCGCACGTCGGGGGCTCCACGCAGGAGGCGCAGGTCGACATCGGCCGCTACGTCGCCGGCAAGATGAGCGATTACCACACCAGCGGTTCCACCTCGATGAGCGTGAACCTGCCGGAGGTGGCCGCCGGGCCCATCCGCGAGAGCCGGATCGTGCACCTGCACCACAACGTGCCTGGCGTGATGGCACGCCTGAACTCGCTGCTCGCCAAGCACGAGATGAACATCATGTCGCAGACGCTGTCCACCAAGGGCGGGCTGGGCTACGCGATCACCGACATCGCCACCAAGGACGTCAACGGCCTGCTCGCCGAGCTCCAGGCGCTCGACGAGACGCTGCGCGTGCGGGTGCTGTAGCTGGTCCCTGAGCGTGGCCCGCGACGAAGGAGCCGGCCACGACGAAGGGCAGCCGCAGCCGTATCGACACCTCAGCCACCGTGGTCAATGTGCCAGATCCGCTGCGTGCGCCCTTCGTCGTTCGCTGGCTCGCAAGCTCGCAGGCGAACG
>DURG01000025.1 GCA_012837465.1 Propionibacterium sp.
CCGACACCTGCCCCTGCAGGCGGAGGGATCGGCTGGCCAGCCCCACGTGGTCGTAGAAGGCCATCCGCTCCTGCTCGGGCGTGAGCGCGCCCTCCTGGGGCCGGAACTGCGTGACGAGGCGCACGTCGAGGATCGGCAACCTCTCCTGCCACCTCGCCAGTTGTTCCACCGCGGTGCGCGCCGAGGCGCACAGGCAGTCGATGGAGATGAGGAGTTGTGGGCGTTCTGCCACCATCTCGTAGAGGGTGTGCGGCGCCCCTCCATCATCGAGCAGCACCGCGTTGGGGATGGGCCGACGCACGTAGTCGAGTTCCTGCGGCTCCTCGGGTTCGGGCTCCGGCTCAGGTTCGACCTTCACCTCGTCGCCCAGCAACGTGAGCACGTCCGCTCCCCCGACGATGAGCTCGCCCTCGCCGCCGCCGTCGGCGCCGACCTCGAGGGCCGCCGGGGCGAACTGCATGCCGAGCGCGGTGGCCAGGTTGGAGCCGGGATCGCGGTGGAGGTTCGGCACCCCGGCGTAGGAATCCGACGCGGCCCAGTGCGGCAGGACGGGCACGATGAAGCGCCCCGGATTCTGCTCCCTCAATCGGGGCAACTCCCCCATGAGCTGCCCACAGGAGCCGCATCCCGGCAGCAGGAAGAGCAGCGTGGCGCCCTTGTGTTGCCTGGCCAGGTCGGCGATGCGCACGTCGGGGCCATCTGCGACGGGCGTGAGGGTGGCGCCGGCCAGCCATCCCTTCGGCCCGCTGGCGGCGGTTGCGGACGCTCCCCCACCTCCGAGGGACAGGGCAACCGCGGCGGCGGCCAGCGCAGCAACGGCGACCCAGCCCCAGGCGGTCGCGGGCTGTGAATACATGGAGACCCGGAGGATCGCGCCCACCAGCCCAAGGGCAGCGAGCGCGCTGAGGAGGATGTTGCGCACGAGCGTGCGACGGTCCACGTCCCCGGCACCCAAGGCGCCGAAGCAGCCGCAGCGCACCGGTTCGTCGAAGCCGAGGGCCCGGGCGATCACTGCGGTGTAGGTGAGCATCAGCAACAGCGCCGCGACGGCGGCCGCCACGAGCAGCCAGCCGCGGGCGAAGATGAGGAGTGCAGCCAGGACCAGCTCGGCCCACGGGAGCGCCATGGGCGCCCGGGCCGACGACAGCCACGCGGGCAGCCGGAGCGCGCGGAAGGCGTCGGCGGTCGCCGCACGGTCGCGTAGTTTCGCGACCCCGGAGATGGCCAGGAGGACGCCGACGGTGACGTTGGCTAGCAGCAGGAAGTCCACGTCGCTGATTATGGCAGGCCCAGAGAGTTTCCCCGAAGCCCTTTGATGGCTCCCCACGACCCGGTAGTTTTGAAGATGCTCGATTACGAGCCACAACCATGGGAGGAACTTGTGAGAAGGTCACAAGAGCTGAAGAAGGCCGCCGCGGAGACCGCCTCCGCCGCCGCCGAGTACTCAACCACCGCTCTGAAGGAAGGCTTGGAGCGCGCCCAGCACCTGCTGGCCGATCTCCAGGAGCAGGCGTCGCCTCGCCTGCACGACGCGAAGGTCCGCACTGCCGACTACGCCGCGAAGCGCCTTGACGATCTGGAGCCGCACCTGAAGGACGCGATGGGCAAGGTGGCTCCGGCCGTCGAGTTCGCGCGCGAGAAGGTCGAAGACGACTTCCTGCCGAAGGTCCAGGGCTTCCTGCACCAGGCAGCGGAGTACCCCGCCATCGCCGAGGGCAGCAAGCGCGGCAAGGCCGCCATGCAGGCGCTCAAGGGCGAGCTCGAGCCCGCCAAGAAGAAGAGCGGCTGGCGCACGTTCGGCAAGATCATGGCCATCGGCGCGATCGTGGCCGGCGCCGCAGCAGCGGTGCGCCACTTCCTGTCGCCGAAGGACGACGGCTGGACCGCACACGAGCCCTCCAAGGCGTACGTGAACAACAACGACACGTTCTCCAACGCCGCGAAGTTCGCCGCCGACACCGAGCCCGCCGCCGAGACGGATCGCAAGCTCGTCTCGGACGAGGAGGCCAAGGACCAGGCTGACATGACGGCTGAGGGTGCTCCCCCGCCGCCCACCACGTTCGTGAGCGAGACCGACGCCGAGCGCGCCGCCGCCACCGAGGGCAGCGTCGTCGACGACGTCGTGGCCGAATCCGAGGCCACCGGCTACGGCGACGGCAGCTACGTCGGCTCCGAGCCCCCGGAGGGCTTCACGATCAAGGGCAACGAGCGCTCGAAGAAGTACCACGTCGAGGGCACCGGTGGCTACGAGCGCACCATCGCCGAGGTGTGGTTCAACTCCGAGGAGGCCGCCGAGGCCGCCGGGTTCACCAAGGCCCAGCGCTAACTGGTTATCCACAACCCGGACCGGGCCCCGACTCATGGTCGG
>DURG01000321.1 GCA_012837465.1 Propionibacterium sp.
CGCCGGGCGTCGACGCCGGCTTGGGCCTGTCCGGCTCCGAGGCCGTGACGGCCTCGGACCTCACGCTCGTCGGCGCGCTGTGCGAGGTGCTCGCCCGGTTGCGCCAGGTGGTCACGGCCACCACCACTCCCGCCACGGTTGCCGAGTGGGTCGCGCGCGTCCGTGCCGCCCTGGAGACGCTGGTCGGCCTGCCCTATGCGGACCAGTGGCAGGAACTGCACGCGCTGGCCGTGCTCGCCCGGTTCGAGGCGGATCACCAGGGCGATTCCACCACCCTCACCCCCCACGAGTTCACCCACCTCCTCGAGGAGGCCGCCACGCCGCCACGCGCACGGGTCGCAGCGGGAAACGGCGCGCTGCAGGTGATCCCGCTGGGAGAACTGCAGCACGTCGAGTATCCCGTGGTGGCCATGCTCGGCATCACCGATGACGTGGTGCCCGGCCGCGGCGGCAGCCTGCCGGATGCCATCAGCCTGGGTGACCGCGCACCGGACCTGCCCCGCCGCCGCCTCCAGCAACTCCTGCTCCACGCCCGCAGCGCGCAGCGGCTCATCATCGTCCAGCAGGCCCGCTCGCAGCGCACGAACGACGCGGCCGCGCGCCCCGTCGCCGTGAGTTGGTTGTTGCAGCAACTGGGCGAGCCTCACGAAGAGGTCACGCACCCGCCCACCCCCACCTCCGAGGCCAACTTCCGGGAACGCCCCAGTTTCGATGTCCCGGCACACGCGGGAGCCCAGGCCCGGCGCGCCGCCGATCCCACGGCCCAGGGCCCCGTCGTGCGACGGCGCCAGCAGGCCCGCAGGCGCGCCATCGGCCCGGCCCCCGCCCAGGTAACCCTGACCCAGTTGGAGCGCTTCCTCTCGGATCCCGCCAAGACGTTCCTCCGTGCTGCGGGCGGCATCGCGCTCTACGCCGAGCCGGCAGTCGACGACGAGATGCCACTGGAGGTCTTCGGGCTGGAGAAGTGGCGCCTCGTGAACGCGCTGGTGGATTCCTGGAAGGACGGCACGTCCCTCACCTCCGTCGAGGACTACTTCCGGGAACGGGAGGACCTGCCGCCCCAGGCGATCGGGGATGCCGCATTCGAGGCCTCGAAGCAGGAGGCCACGGAGCTGTGGCGGGGCGCGTGGGGAGATTGGAGCGGCACCCTGCAAGCCCACGCGATCGACCTCACGCTGGATCTCGACGCTGGCGGCCAAATACGCCTCATCGATGAGGTGCGCACCCGCAACGGGCTCGCGCTGGCCGCCAACCCGAGCCAGAAGAGGGCCGGCATCATCAGGCCGTGGCTGGAGAGCCTGGCGCTGGCCGCACAAGGTGTCCAGGCCCCCGCGAAGCTGCACTACTTCGTCAAGAACCGCTACGCCAACTGGGCAGTCGAAGCAGCCAGTTGGCTCGTCGATCCCCCTACCGCGGAGGCTGCCCGGGCGCACCTGACCACCCTGGCCGGCGCCTACGCGCAGGGGCAACACCGGCTGCTGCCGGTACCTGCCACCCCCGCGCTCGCCTATGCTCGGGAGCATGCAGCGGGCAAGTTTTCGCCCGTGGAGTGGAGCGGCCCCATCAAGGACTTCCGCGGCAAGTGGAGCGACGCCGGGGCGGCCTGGTTGTTGTTCTACTCGGACGACGTCGGCGAGTTGCTGGAGGATGTTCCGTTGCCGGAGGACCCGCAGAACGGGCAGCCATCGGCCTTCCAGGCCTGGGCCTGGGAACTGTACGCACCGCTGATGGGAGGAGGAGGGGCATGACCACCTTCGACGTGACCGCCGCCCTCCCCAAGTCCACGATGCTGCTGGAGGCCAGCGCCGGCACCGGCAAGACCTACACGATCGCGGCCCTCGCCGCCCGCTACATCGCTGAGCAGGGCCTCGACGTGGCAGACCTGCTCCTGATCACATTCGGCAACCATGCCGCCGGCGAGATGCGTACCCGCGTGTTCGCCCGGCTGCAGTGCGTCATCGACGAGATGGACCGCATCGCCGCCGACCACCCCCTCGCGGAGGGGTCAGACGAGGATCCGGTGGCCCGGCTGCTCTCCGAGGGGGACGCCGCGCTCCATCGCGCCCGGCTGACCGCCGCCCTGGACCGGTTCAACGAGGCGACCATCCTCACCACCCACTCGTTCTGCCAGGCGATGCTGTACGAACTGGGCATCCTCGGTGACTGGGACCCCTCTGAGGAGGTGGGTGCAGACCCCATCGGCCTCGTGCGCGAGTGCGCCACCGATGTCTACCTCCGGATGTTCCGCACCGAGGAACAACCGCCCATCAGCCCACGGGACGCCCTGCGGATCGGGGAGGCCGCGTGCACCAAGTCGCTGCCTCTGCTGCCAACCTCCGGCATCCACCACGAGTTCGCCACGGCCGTTCGCGCCCTGTACGCCCAGCGCAAGGCCATCCAATCGGTGTGTACCTTCGACGACGTGACCACCAGGTTGCGGGAACTCCTCGCGGATCCGGTCACCGGCGCCCCGGTGGCCGCCGAGTTGCGGCGCAGGTTCCGCGTCGTCCTCGTCGACGAGTTCCAGGACACGGATCCGGATCAGTGGGCCATCCTCAAGGCGGCGTTCGTGGGTCAGGACCGGCCCACCATCCTGATCGGTGACCCGAAGCAGTCGATCTACGGCTTCCGCGGCGCTGACCTCGGCAGTTACCTCGCCGCGCGCAGCCACGCCGAGTTGGCGAGCCTGGGCACCAACTTCCGCACGGACAAGCCGCTGGTCGACGGCGTGGTCGAACTCTTCGGCACCACCACGCTGGGGGCGGATTCCGTCACGGTCGCACCCGTCGCCTCCCACCACGAGAAGCCCCGTACCGGGCTGCCGTCTGCCAGCCGCCTCTGGCTGCGCACCGCCGTCGCCGACGCACTCGGCGCCGTGCCCCGGGACGCGGCCATCGAGCGGGATCTCATCCGACAGGTCCGCAACATCCTCACCTGTGAGTCGGCGGAGGAGGGCCGCAAGTTCTCCCCCTCGGACATCGCGGTGCTGGTGCGTACCTCAGCCCGCGGACGCGCGATCCGCACGGCGCTCAACGATGCGGGTCACCCCGCCGTGCTGACCGGTACCCAGTCCGTGTGGACGCAGCCCGGCAACCAACACTGGGTGGCCCTCCTGCGCGCCATGGCTGATCCCACGCAGGCACACATCCGCCTCGCCGCCATGACGCCGCTGATCGGCTCACAACTGACCGAACTCTTCTCTGACCACCCGGCCGAGGCGGCACGGGCGAGCACCCTCGTCCGCGAGCTGGAGCACCGCTGGAGGGAGGGCGGGCTGGCCGCCGTGCTCAGCCACCTGCGCTCCAACACTGGCCTGGACGCCCGGATCCTCGCTGAGCCTGACGGGGATCGCCTGCTCGCGGACATCGCCCACCTCGCCGAACTCTTCGATGCCTCGGGCGAGACCACGCTCGACGCACTCGTCGCGCTCGGCGAAGCGCGCAACGTCCCGGACGAGGAAGCAGACTCCCTGCGGGTGTCCACCGACGAGCCTGCCATCCGTGTGATGACCATCCACGCAGCGAAGGGTCTCGAGTTCCCAGTCGTCCTCCTCCCCCAGACCCAAGGTGTCAAGGCGCAGGCCTACAAGCCATTCACCATCGTCGAGGGCGGGCGCCGCCACCTCTACGTCGGGCCCAAGCCGGAGTGGCGCGACGAACTCGCCCGGGATCTGAAGCGCCAGCACCTGGACGAGGAGCTCCGGCTCCTCTACGTCGGGTTCACCCGCGCCCAGCACCTCGCCATCGCCTGGCACGTCGCGGAGCCGAAGGGCGCACGCACGGACGGCCCGCTGGCTGAACTCCTGGGCAACCGCAAGCTCGCCATCACCGGGGGCCGGGTGCACGAATCGAATCTCGATGCCTCTCCCGTGCCCACCAGCGCAATACCCACCACCGACCAGGACGGGTCGCTCACCGTGGGCAGGCTCCGTCGCGAGGTGGATCAGACGTGGCGCCGCACCTCCTACTCCGGTCTCACCCAGGGCCTCCACGAATCCGCGGTCCGCGTCATCACGGACGAATCGGCGGAGGTGGAGGTTGCGGCACCGGAGCCCACCACGCCGGAGCTACTGGCGCCCTCCCCCATGTCCGGGTTGCCCGCCGGCGCCGCGTTCGGCACGCTCGTGCACGAGGCCCTCGAACGCCTCGAATGGGGTCCCGACACCCTCGAGCGACACGCGGCAGAGCTGCTCGCAGAGATGGGGCCGGCACACAACCTGGGCGAAGAGGGCTCCCGCCAGTTGGCCGGGTCCTTGGTGCTGTTGTGCCGCACCCCACTGCTCCCCCTCACCCCTGACGCCCTCACGGACGTGCCCACCACCAAGCGGCTCGCGGAACTCGACTTCGACCTGCCGCTGGCAGACCGCTCGGCCCCGGCCACGTTGGAGCAACTCGCGGGCTTGATGGCGCAGCACCTGCCGGCCACGGATCCGCTCGCCGAGTACCCGGCCAGGCTCGCAGCCTCGGAGGCGGCGCCCGCAGTGCTCAACGGCTTCCTCACCGGCTCCATCGACGGCGTGCTGCAACTCGGCGAGCGCTTCGTCGTGGTGGACTACAAGACCAACCGGCTGGCGCCCACAGCCGACGACGAACTCGTGCTGGGTCACTACACCCAAGCCGCCATGGCGGAGGCGATGATGCAGGCACACTACCCGCTGCAGGCCATCCTCTACTCCGCGGCGCTGCACCGTTACCTCGGCCAACGCCTCGTCGGCTACTCCCCCGAGAGGCACCTCGGTGGGGTCGGATACCTGTTCGTCCGCGGCATGGCCGGCCCCGATACGCCGGTCGTCGACGGTGCAGCCTGCGGCGTCTTCGGCTGGTTCCCGCCCGCGGAACTCGTCGTGGCCGTCTCCGACCTGCTGGGAGGCTCTGATGCGTGAGGTCCCCATCGCCGCCACCGGCGTCCTGCGCACGTTCTGCGAGGAGGGCTGGCTGGGCCTCGTCGACTTCCACCTGGCCCACCGCCTCGGCTCGCTCGGCGGCGAGGCCGATCCTCAGGTGCTGCTGGCGTTCGCCCTCGCGGCACGCGAACTGCGCCTCGGCTCAGTCTGCCTGGACCTCTCCACCGCCAGCACGGAGCTCAAGCCGGAGTCCGAGGAGGACGACGGCGTTGCCGATGCCCCGGCGGAGCTACCGTGGCCCGAAACCACGGCGTGGGTGGCGGCCGTCGGCGCCTCCCCCGCCGTCGCGACCCCCAGCGACGAGGCCGGGCGTCCGTTCAGGCTGCACGGCACCCTCCTCTATCTGGACCGCTACTGGCGCCAGGAGCGCCGGTTGGAGCAGATCCTGCGGGGGCGCAGCGCCATGCCCAGACTCGCCCAGCTCACCCGGGCGCCTGCGGCCCCACCCCGCCTGGACGGGAAGCCCCAGGCGTCAGATCCGCATCAGGACGCGGCCGTCCTGGCGGCCATCAACCATGCCACCACCGTCATCACGGGCGGCCCTGGCACAGGCAAGACCACCATCGTGTCGCGCATCATCCACGCGCTCGCCGACGAGAAGCCACGCATCGCGCTCGCAGCGCCCACCGGCAAGGCCGCCGCGCGCCTGCAGCAGGCGGTGCGGGAGGACGCCCCCCACCCGGAGCGGCTGTGGGGCGGTACCCTCCACAAGTTGCTCGGGGCACGCCCCCGCAGCGCCGAGATGGAGCACGACGCCCACAACCCCGTGCCCTTCGACGTGGTGGTCGTGGACGAGACATCCATGGTCTCGCTGGAGATGATGACCGCCCTGCTGGAGGCAGTGGCGCCCTCCACCCGGCTGATCATGTTGGGTGACCCGCACCAGTTGCGCTCCGTCGAGGCTGGCGCGGTGCTGGCCGACATTGAACGTGCCGATGACCTCGTCACTGCGCCGGGCGGCGCCATCGTGCGGCTCGTGCACAACTACCGCTCGCAGCCCTCGATCAACGAACTGGCCGAGGCCATCTACCTGGGTGACGCCACGAAGGCCCGCACGGTCATCGAGGCCTCAGATGCCCTGCGCTTCACCGAGTTCACCGGTTCGGTCGAGCCGGCAGCCCTACCGGAGGTGCGCGAGGCCGCCCTCACCACCGCAAGCGCCGCGCAGGCCTCGGCGTTGAAGGGCCTCGGCAAGGTCGCCAACCGGGCGCTGGAGCAACACCGCATCCTCTGCGGCCACCGCGAAGGCTCCTTCGGCGTCAGCCACTGGGCGCGCTCGGTGCGTTCGTGGCTGGGCACCCAACTCGATGACTACGGCTTCGACACCCGACCCTATGCCGGGCAGCCCCTGCTGATCCAGCGCAACACCGATCTGTTCAGCAACGGCGACACCGCCGTGGTCATCCGTGATGGCGACGGGCTGATGGCCGTTGTGGACCTGCCGGACGAGCCGCTGAAGGTCGCGCCATCCCTGCTCGACGATGCGGCGGACCTGCATGCGATGACCATCCACAAGTCGCAGGGCAGCCAATTCGCCGAGGTCTCGGTCGTCCTGCCGCCGCCAGGCTCGCCGCTTCTCACCCGGGAGCTCCTCTACACGGCGGTCACCCGCGCACAGCAACGAGTGACCATCTTCGGCTCGTGGGAGGCATTCACCACGGCGGTGGAGACGCCCGCCCGCCGGGCAAGCGGCTTGGCCCGCTAGGCCTCCCGCACCTTGGCGATGGCGTCGGCCACCGCGTCGAGGTTGTCGTCGTTGAGCGCTGCAACGCAGATCCGGCCGGAATCGGTGCCGTAGATGCCGTGCTCGGAGCGCAGCGTCACCATCTGGGGCTTGGCGAGGCCTGAATAGCTGAACATGCCCAACTGCTCGGCGATGAAGCCCATGTCGGTGATCCCCTTCGCCTCGAGCTTCTCGACCAGGCCCGTGCGCAGCTTCTTGATCCGCTCGCGCATCTCCCCCAGTTCCTCGTTCCACTTGGCGCGTAGTTCAGGGTCGGTCAGCACCGTGGTGACGATGGCTGCACCGTGGGTGGCGGGGTTCGAATAGTTGGTGCGGATGCAGATCTTGACCTGGGAGAGCGTGCGCTTGGCAGCATCCTCGTCAGCCGTGACGATGTTCAGGGATCCGATGCGCTCGCCGTAGAGGCTGAGCGACTTCGAGAAGGAGGTCGACAGGAAGAACTCGAGCCCAGCCTCCACGAAGCGGTTCACGACGGCGCCGTCGCGCTCCAGGCCGAAGCCGAAGCCCTGGTAGGCCATGTCGAGGAACGGCACCAGCGAACGGTCCCGCAGCACCTCCATGACCCGGTCCCACTGCTGTTCACTGAGGTCGTAGCCGGTGGGGTTGTGGCAGCAGGCGTGCAGCACGACGATGGTGCCGGCATCGGCCCGCCGGAGGTCGGCCAGCATGCCGTCGAAGTCGATGCCCTTGGCCTCAGCGTCGTAGTAGCGGTAGGTGTCGACGCGGAAGCCGGCGCGGGTGAACAGCGCGCGATGGTTCTCCCAGCTCGGGTCCGACAGGAGGACGGTGGCGGAGGGGTTCATTTGCTTGAGGAGGTCCGCGCCCACCTTGAGCGCGCCGGTGCCGCCGATGGATTCGACGGTGACCACGCGGTTGTCCTTGAGCGCCTCGGAATCCGGGCCGAAGACGAGCTCGCGCACGGCGTCGCGGTAGGCGGGCATGCCGTCGATGGGCAGGTAGGCCTTGGGCTTGGCGTCCTCGGCGAGGCGCTGCTCGGCGATGCGCACGCATTCGAGGAGAGGCAGCCTGCCTTCCTCGTCCAGGTAGACGCCCACTCCGAGGTTGACCTTGTCGGGGTTGGTGTCAGCGTTGTACGCCTCGGTCAGGCCGAGGATGGGATCTGCGGGGGCCAGCTCGACAGCATCGAACATCGACATGGGAGACCTCTCTCTTTCGTGGCGCCTTCAGCGTAACGCCATCAGGCGGGACCGGCGTCAGCTTTCCAGCGCCGTGCACTAATCTTCTGACAATCACCTGGGAGGCCAGATGAAGATCAACTTTGGGCAGTCGAAGCAGTCCACGCTCGGCATCGAGTGGGAACTGGCGATCGTCGATACCACCACGTTCGAGCAGGTGCCGGGCGCGCCGCTCCTCCTGGAGCGGGTCGAGGACCCGGTGGATGGCCCCATCCGCGGCGAGTACCTGCAGTCGATGGTGGAGTTCGTCACGGGCGTGCACACCAGCGTGGATTCCGCCGTCGGTGAGTTGCGCGAGCGGTTGGAGTGGGCCCTGGGGGTGCTCGAGCCGCACGGCCTGACCCTGCTGGGAGCCGGGGCGCACCCGTTCGGGAACCCGGCGGACCAGAAGCCCCACGAGAAGCCGCAGTACCGTCGCGTGACGGACCGCAATGGGTGGTGGGGTCAGCAGATGGCCATCAACGGCCTCCACATCCACGTCGGCATCGACAAGAAGGACAAGGCGCTGCCGATCGTCTACGGGCTGGCACGTTTCACGCCGTACTTCATTGCCCTGTCCGCTTCATCACCGTTCTGGATGGGCGAGGACAGCAGGTTCGCCTCCCAGCGCACCATGATCTTCCAGCAGTTGCCCACAAACGGCCTGCCGTACCACATGGCCAGTTGGAGTGAACTGGAGACCTTCGCCTCGCAGCTGGAGGGCGTGGGCATGATCCAGAACCCGTCGGAGATCCGGTGGGACGTACGGCCGTCGCAGTGGGGCACAGTCGAGAACCGCATCATGGATTCGGTGCCCACGCTCATGGAGGTCGGCGCCCTGGCCGCGCTCAGCCAGACTCTCGTCGAGCGCATGTCGCAGGTGTTGGCCAAGGGCGAGACGCTGGACCGGCTGCCCTACTGGTTCATGCGCGAGAACAAGTGGCGCGCCGCCCGCTACGGTCTGGCGGCGGATGTCATCAGCGTGCGCAAGGACGACTACATCATCCACGCCTCCGACGGCATCGCCTACTGGCTCGACAAGCTCGGTTACATCGCCGAGGAGTTGGGCTGTCAGGAGCAGTTCGAGCACGTCCGCGAACTGGTCACCAAGGGGCCCAGCTATCTTCGTCAACGACGCGTCGCAGCCGCCACCGATGGCGACATGCGTGCGGTCACCCGTTCAATCGTCGAGGAACTACGCGCGGGCACGCCGCAGTTCAAGGAGGTCCTGTGAAACCTTTCCTGCTGTTGAGCACCCGCCCTGAGGACGACGCCGCGGAGGGTGAACGCGAGGCGGTCGTGCGGCTGTCCGGGCTCACGGATGACGACGTCGTCCAGTTCCGCGTCGAGGCCGAGCCCCTGCCCGAACTCAATCTGGATGCCTATGCCGGCATCTACCTGGGCGGTGGGCCGTTCAACAGCAGCGACGAGGAGAAGGGCCCCCTCCAGCGTCGCGTCGAGGCAGACCTGAACCGCGTGATCGACGAGGTGGTCGCCCGAGACTTCCCGTTCCTCGGCCTCTGCTACGGCGTAGGCACCCTGACCCAGCGCCTGGGCGGGGTCGTGGATCGCAAGTACTCCGAGGCGGTGGGCACCACGCAGGCCACCGTCACCTCCGCCGGCCTGCGCGACCCGCTCTTCGAAGGAGTGCCCGCCGAGTTCGTGGCATTCGTCGGGCACAAGGAGGCCTGCCGCCGCCTCCCCGACCGGGCGACCCTGCTGGCCACCGGCACCGTGTGCCCCGTCCAGGCCTTCCGGGTGGGGACGAAGGTCTACGCCACCCAGTTCCATCCGGAGCTCGACTCGGCCGGCCTGGCCGCCCGCATCCGCATCTACCGCGACGCCGGATACTTCGCGCCCGAAGAGACCGAGCAGTTGGTCAGGTACGCGATGGACACGCAGCCCACCCCAGAGGTGCACCGCATGCTCACCAACTTCGTCTCGATCGCGCAGGCAAACGGCAGGTGAACGACAGGTAAGAGATCTCTCATCCAGGTTCAATGACCCCCTCAAACGCATGAGGTTGACTCTTCCTTGACGGACCCGGCAGAAGCCGGCAAGGAAAGGAACCCGATGAAGCGACTCCTGAGCGTTGCGGCCTCCGCCGCACTGGCCATCACCGGCATGGCGCTGGCTCCGCAGGCGGCCTCCGCCGACATCAACTGCACCGGCACCATGAGCGGCAGCCACGACGACACGATCTACGTGCCGTCAGGGCGCACCTGCACCCTGAACTCCATCAACCTCGACGGCGACGTGAAGCTCGGCTCCCGCGCCTCGGTGACCATCAACGGCGGCTACATCAGCGGCAATGTCCAGGCCGAGGAGGCCAATCCCACCAATGTCGTGGTCAAGGGCACCCGCATCGACGGCGACATCCAGGTGAAGTACGCTTCCGCGTCCGTGAGCGTGACCGGTGCCAACGTCGACGGCAACATCCAGGTCGTCGAAGGCCGCTCCGCCATCACGATCAACGACAACCGGGTCAACGGCGACGTCCAGGTGTTCAAGAACCCCTCCGGTGCCAAGTCGATCAACCGCAACACCATCGGCGGCAACCTGCAGTGCAAGGAGAACACCCCTCCACCCACCGGGAACGGCAACGTCGTGCGCGGCAATGCCGAAGACCAGTGCCGCGGGCTGACCGGCTCCGGTGGCGGTGGTGGCGGCACCACGCCGCCCCCGTCCACGGTGGACGTCTACATCACGCCGGGCACCCACTACGTCAACGGCCGCACGTGGATCACCTCGTGCACCAAGTACTCCAGCACCATCGACCGCTGCCGGACCAACATCGTCGCCACCCAGATCAGCTACAAGAACGGTCGCTTCACCAAGCGCACGGGCGAGGTGTTCAACAACCTCACCTACAAGGCCAGCCCGCGCTCGCAGTGGAGGGCGAACCCGTTGGGTGGCTACGGCAAGGTCGGCGGCACCGCGAACTGGACCGAGCAGGGACGCCAGTGGCGCACCGAGTGCGATACCTCCACCACCGGCCGGGGCGGTTGCCGCAACTACATCAAGGCCCACGTCATCGAGTACCGCAACGGCGCCTACCGCTGGGTGAACAAGGAGATCTTCAACTCCATGGTCCGCTTCAGCTGACCGAACCATCCCGCAACGAAGGACGGCCACCCCGATTCGGGGTGGCCGTCCTTTCGCATTGGTCTCAGTCCAGGTAGTCGCGCAACACCTGCGAGCGCGAGGGGTGGCGCAGCTTCGACATGGTCTTCGACTCGATCTGGCGGATCCGCTCGCGCGTGACGCCGTAGACCTTGCCGATCTCGTCGAGGGTCTTCGGCTGGCCGTCGGTCAGGCCGAAGCGCATCTGCACGACCCCGGCCTCGCGTTCGCTGAGCGTGTCGAGCACGTCGTTGAGCTGCTCCTGGAGCAGTGTGAAGTTCACCGCGTCCGCGGGGACGATGGCCTCGGAATCCTCGATGAGGTCACCGAACTCGGAGTCGCCGTCCTCGCCCAGGGGGGTGTGCAGCGAGATGGGCTCGCGGCCGTACTTCTGGACCTCCACGACCTTCTCCGGCGTCATGTCCAGCTCGACCGCCAGTTCTTCAGGCGTTGGTTCGCGGCCGAGGTCCTGCAGCATCTGGCGCTGCACGCGGGCCAGCTTGTTGATGACCTCCACCATGTGCACCGGGATGCGGATGGTGCGGGCCTGGTCCGCCATGGCGCGGGTGATGGCCTGCTTGATCCACCACGTGGCGTAGGTGGAGAACTTGTAGCCCTTGGTGTAGTCGAACTTCTCGACCGCGCGGATCAGGCCCAGGTTGCCCTCCTGGATGAGGTCCAGGAAGAGCATGCCGCGCCCGGTGTAGCGCTTGGCCAGCGACACCACGAGGCGCAGGTTGGCCTCGAGGAGATGGTTCTTGGCAAGGCGACCGTCTTCGGTGATCCACTCGAAGTCC
>DURG01000322.1 GCA_012837465.1 Propionibacterium sp.
CCGTTTTTAGCGACAGGTTGTCGAACTACGACACAAAGTAGTACGGTCAGCCCATGGATCCTGTGATTCTGGCACGGTGGCAATTCGGGATCACCACCGTCTACCACTACTTCTTCGTTCCCATCACCATCGCAATGTCGATGCTGGTCGCGGTCATGCAGACCATGTGGGTGCGCACGGGCAAGGACGCCTACCTGCGCCTCACGAAGTTCTTCGGGAAGCTCTTCCTCATCAACTTCGCGCTCGGCGTCGTCACCGGCATCGTGCAGGAGTTCCAGTTCGGCATGAACTGGTCCGAGTACTCACGCTTCGTGGGCGACGTCTTCGGCGCCCCGCTCGCGCTCGAGGCCCTGCTCGCTTTCTTCCTCGAGTCGACCTTCCTCGGCCTGTGGATCTTCGGCTGGGACAAGCTCCCCAAGAAGCTCCACCTGCTGGCGATCTACATGGTCGCCATCGGCACCATGCTGTCCGCGGTGTTCATCCTCGCGGCGAACTCCTGGATGCAGCACCCCGTCGGCACCACGTTCAACAACGGCCGCGCGGAGCTCGACGGCGTGTCCGGCTTCCTCGAGGTGCTCACCAACCCGGTGTTCCTCGTCACCTTCCCGCACGTCATCCTCGGCGCCTACATGGTGGCCGGCGGCCTGATCGCCGGCGTCGCCGGCTGGCACCTCGCCAAGATCAACCGCGACGGCGAGATGAAGCAGGGCGACACCGAGGCCTACCGCTGGGCCGCCAAGTTCGGCGCGTGGGTGCTGCTGGTCGCTTCCGTGGGCGTCGGCATCACCGGCGACTTCCAGTCGAAGATCATGACCCAGGTGCAGCCCATGAAGATGGCCGCCGCCGAGGCCGTGTTCGACACGGAGCACAACGCCGCCTTCTCGATCTTCACCATCGGCTCGCTCGACGGCACCGAAGAGGTGTTCTCGGTCGAGATCCCGGGCCTTCTCTCCTGGCTGTCCGGCCATGAAGAGGTCAAGGGCATCAACGACCTCCGCGAGGAGTACGAGAGCCAGGGCTTCTTCCGCAACGACGACACCCAGACGGTGATCCAGCAGGAGTACGCCTCCGAACTGGCCGCCAACTACGACGTCGACCCGATGCCGAACGTCCCCATCTCCTACTGGACGTTCCGCCTCATGATCGGCATCGGCATGGCCGGCGCCGCCATCGCGCTGCTCACCCTGTGGGTGCTGCGCAAGGACCGCCTGCCGAAGCCCAGCAAGCTGTGGACGCTGCTGATGTTCGGCATGCCGCTGCTGCCGCTGTTCGGCAACTCGTTCGGCTGGATCTTCACCGAGATGGGCCGCCAGCCCTGGATCGTCGCGGGCGTGCTGCCGACGCAGGCCGCCGTCTCCCCGACGGTGAGCGCGGGCGAAGTGCTCCTGTCCATGATCCTCTACACCCTGATCTACGGCGGCCTCGCCGTCCTCGAGGTGTGGCTGTTCCTCAAGTACGCGAAGGCCGGCCTCCCAGAGGTCGCCGCCGTCGAGGTGCAGACCGATCCCGACGCTCCGATGAGCTTCGCTTACTGATAGGTGGAATGAGACATGATCAACCTGCTACAAACCACCGCCCAGTCCCCGGCGCTCGTCATCGTCTGGTTCCTGCTCGTGGCCGTGCTCTGGATCGGCTTCTTCTTCCTCGAGGGCTTCGACTTCGGCGTGGCCATGCTGATCCCCGTGTTCGGCAAGAACGAGAAGGAGAAGCGCAACATCGTCAACACCATCGGCCCCCTGTGGGACGGCAACGAGGTGTGGCTGCTCACTGCGGGCGGCGCGATGTTCGCGGCGTTCCCCGGCTGGTACGCGACGACGTTCTCGGCGCTCTACCTGCCCCTCTTCCTGGTGCTGGCCGGGCTCATCTTCCGTGGCGTCGCCTTCGAGTACCGCTCGAAGCACCCCGATTCCCGCTACCGCAAGATGCTCGACACCTTCGCCACCGTCGGCTCGTTCGTCGTCACCCTGGTGCTCGGCGTCGGCTTCGCCAACTTCGTGATGGGCCTGCCCCAGGCCACCATCGACACCCCCGCCGGCCCGGCTCCGCTGTTCGACGGCACCTTCTTCGGGCTGTTCATGCCGTTCGCCCTGC
>DURG01000323.1 GCA_012837465.1 Propionibacterium sp.
CGCCATCGGCGGCGTCGGCCAGTTGCAACCTGCCATCGCCCAGCACCTCGAGCGAGGAGATGCCGTGCGCTGCGACGTGGCGCGGCTCCTGTCGCCGGAGGACGAAGGCACCCACACCGACGTGCCGTGCATCGCAGCGATCGACGTGGAGACCCTCGCCGCCGGTGCGCTCGCCGCGGGCCGCGTTGCGGTGGTCCGCGGCCCCTGCGCCACCTGCCCGCTGGGCACCACGGAGCGCGTGCAGGGCGTCCTCGTCGGCGCCCGAGACATCATCGAGGCCACCGGTGCCACTGCCGAGATCACCGAGCGGGAGGTGCAGCCGGCACCCGAGCCCAAGCGACGCTGGGGCAGGAGGGCGGCACCGAAGCGGGCGCATGCACCGATGTCGCGCCGCTCCCTGTTCGGCCTGCGGGCCACTGAGGACGAGGCGCGGCCCGAGGCGACGGCCCTCGCCCTGCTCGCCCGCGACGCGACTTCGCGCCAGTGCCTGCTGGCCTCGCACGACCAGCCGGCCCTGCCGCACCTCACCGTCGACGAGGCATGCACCGCCTGCGGAGGCTGCGTCGCGATCTGCCCCACCAATGCCCTGCACCTCGACAAGGGGGCGCTCAGCCTCTCGCCGGCCGACTGCGTCGACTGCGACGAATGCGTCCGGATCTGCCCGGAAGACGCCATCCACCCGGCCAACCGCCAGCCCGGCGGTGGGCAGCGACTCCTCGCCCGAGTGTCCATCGGCCGTTGCTCCCGCTGCGAACGCCGGCTGGGGCCAGGCGAGATCGGGCAGTGCCACGCCTGCACGAGCCGCCAGTCGCTGGTCTCCGGCATCTGGGACCTACTCGAAGAGAGACCCGCCCCATAGATACCCCCTCGGGTATTGATAGACTGGGTCCATGACCCATCCACCGCATGCGGAAAACGTCCTCGTCGTCATCGCGCACCCAGATGACGAGTCCTTCGGGCTCGGCGCGATAATCGACGCCTTCATCGGCCAAGGCTCCGTGGCGAAGGTCCTCTGCCTGACGCGGGGCGAGGCCTCCACGCTCGGGGCGCATCCCGAACTCAGCGCACAGCGGGAGCGCGAACTCAGCACCGCTTGCGACGCGCTGGGCGTGGACTCCTTCGAGTTGTGTGACTTCCCCGACGGCGGGCTGGCCGAAATGGAGCGGCAGCAACTGGTCGGGCGCGTGGAGCAGGCCGTGGCGGGGTTCGAGCCCCATCTCATCCTGACCTTCGACCCGCTGGAGGGCGTCACTGGGCATCGCGACCACCGGGCTGCCACGGAGGCCGCCATGACCGTTGCCAAGGCCCGGCGGATTCCCATCCTCGGCTGGGCGCTCCCGGAGGAGGTCGCCTCCACGGTGAACGAGGAGTTCGGCACGGGCCTGGCGGGCTACCCGGCCGATGAACTGGACCTCACCCTCGAGGTCGTCAGGGACGTCCAGATGCAGGCGGTTCGCGCCCACACCAGCCAGGCGGTGCCGGGCAGCCTGCTGTGGCGCAGGCTGGAACTCCTCGGCGACCGGGAGTACCTCCGCAACCTCTGACTCAGAGTTCCTCTGCCCAGGCCTGCAGGTCCCAGGATCTGAGCCTGCGCAGGAGGGTGCGCTTCTTCGAGACGTGGTCCTGCATGCGCTGCAGCACGTCGTGCAGGAACTCGATGGCCTCGACGATGAAGGGGCCCTTGTTGAGCATCACGCACTCGGCGCGCATGCTCATGGCCGCGTCGGTCACCTCGGCGCGTGTTGCGAGGCCCTCCTTGGCCAGCGACTCCAGCACCTGGGTGGCCCAGATGACGGGCACGTGGGCCGCCTCGCATAGCCACAGGATCTCCTCCTGCACCTCGGCAAGGCGTTCGAAGCCGGCCTCGACGGCCAGGTCGCCGCGCGCGATCATCACGCCCACCTCACGCCAGCGCATCGCCTCCAACAGCATCTGAGGGAGGTTCTGGAAGGCCTCCACCGTCTCGATCTTCAGCACGACGGCCAGGTCGTCGCGGCCCAGTTCCTGGACGCGGTCGAGGAGGTCCGAGACGTCGCCGCGGTCACGGACGAAGGAGTAGTTGACGATGTCGGCATGCTCCACCACGAACGGCAGCGCCTCATGGTCCTCCTCGGTGAGGGCCGGCATGTCGAGGCGGGTGTCGGGCAGGTTGATGCCCTTCTCCGCACGCAGTTTCACTCCGTCGGCGCCCGCGTTGTCGACTGCGACCTCGATCGAATCCGGGTGCACGGCCGCGATGGTGCCGGTGATCTTGCCGTCGTCGAAGTGCACCCGCTCGCCCGGGTTGGCGTCGAGGAACACCTGGGCGAGGGTGCAGCCGATGCGGTGCGGCCCTCCGACGACGGGTTCAGCCGGGGTCAGGTCCTTGGTCAGGATGATCTGCTCACCGGCCCTCACCAGGTGGAAGCTGGGCCTGGGCGGCAACTCGCCGACGGTGCCCGCCTCGTCGTCGCCGGCACGCTGGAGGCGCAGCCCCGGCACGAAGTACGCGGTGCGGCGCAGTTCCGTGACCACCCGTGGCGGGCCGTCGTCCTCGATCAGGAGGTCGGTGACGTGCAGGGTCCTCTTGGAGCCGCGCGCATCCCGGAAGCGGAGCCTGTCGCCCACCTCGAGCCCTGCCAGCCATTCGACGTCGGTCACGGGGATCTGGTCACCTGCCGTGTCCTCGGCAGGCGTTCCGGGGGCGGCCAGCAGCACGATGGCGGGATCGACCACGTGACCGGTCTCGTCGCGGTGCGGACGCACCTTGACCACCTGGGGGCCGGCCGCGATGGGCCCAGTCCGTAGCTTGGGGCCGGCCAGGTCCATGGCGACGAGGCAGTGTCCGTCCGCGGCCTCCCGCAGGTGGCCGATCATGGCATCCCACTCCCGCGGGCCGTCGTGGGCGCAGTTGATCCGGGCGATGTCCATTCCCGCGTCCACCATGCGGCACACCAGGCCCGGGTCCGTGGCGGCCTCCGACGGGAAGGTCACCATGATCCGCGAGGCGCGGTCCTCGGCCTGTTCACCCAGCAGTTCCGTGGCGTTGCGCTCCAGGATGGCCGGGCCCAAGGGCATCTTGGTGTTCCAGCCCTGCTCAGTGTCTCCCGTGCCAGCCATCAGGCTCAGGGTGCGGTGCAGCGCCTCGAGGGTGGGCATCACGCGCGACTCAAGCCGGCCGAGGGAGGAGAGCCCCAGGTCGGCCAGTTCGGCCTGCAGGTCGCGGATGTCGCGGCCGCGCAGCCACACGTAGTGGACGAGGTTCAGTGCGCTGCGACGGTGCTCTGGGCGCACGGCGCGCAGGTGGGGCCCGAGGTCGGCCTCAGCGGAGGCGGCACCGTCGATGAGTTCGCGGACCCGCACCTTCAGGGCGGCAGCCCTCTGCGCCAACGTGTGATCCCCCACCAAGTCGCCTCACTCCTCGGAGGCCATTGTCCCATGCGACTCAACCCGTCGGCCCCGGGCCTGGAGCCGCTCGATCGTGCCGAACCGGCGCTCGGCGTGGGGCAGGCTGACCTCCCGGAGGTACTCCACGACCTCCTCGGGACCGGACCGCTCCAGTTCGGCGATGAGGCTGCGGATGTCGTCAGGATGCCGGTTCTGGCTCATCTTGGCCTTGGCCTCGATGCGCTCGACCGCCACCTCGACGCCGACGATCGCACGCGACATGAGGCCCAGTTTGGTCTCGCCCACCCTCTTCAGTACCTCGGGCGCCTCCATCCGATCGGTCAGTGCGCGCGCAGCCCGCAGGGCGGCCTCGGGAGCAAGGTCGATCGTCACCGGACCCCACGCGTGGATGGTGACGTAGTCCCACGTCGGCACGTTCGGCAGTTCGTCGTTGGTGGCGTACCAGAGCGGGGAGAGGTAGGCGTCGGTGACGTCGAGGATCACCATGCCCGTGCCCGTCATGGGCGTGCGCACCTGCGGGTTGTTGCGCACGAGGTGGGTGACGAGCACCCGGTTGCTGGCCCGCTCCTCGACGTGGAACGGCACGAAGGTGGCCAGCGGGCCGTCGGCGTGGACGGTCACGAGGTTGCCCGCCCGCACGGTCGCGAGCAGTTCCGTCAGCCGCTCGTCCGGGAGCTTGAAGTGTTCTGGTACGTGCACATGGGCAACACTAGGCCACATGGATGTGGGACTTCTCGCGCTGCTGGTGGGCGCTTCGGTCCTGTTCGGCGCCGCTACGCAGCGCATCACGGGCATGGGCTTCGCCCTCGTCTCCTCCCCCGCGCTGGTCCTGCTCCTGGGGACGGCACTGGCCGTGCCACTGATCCAGGTGGTGGGCATCCCGTTGTCGCTCATCGTGCTGATCTCCACCTTCCGGGACATCTCCTGGAGCAAGGCGGTGGCGCTCGGGATCCCGGCGCTCATCGGGCTGGTGCCCGGGTGGCTGGTCGCCCGCGCCGTGTCCGAGCCCGCGCTGCGGATCATCATCGGCGTGATGATCATCATCGCGATCCTCGCCATGCTCGCCGACGAACGGGCCCGCGTCTTCAAGGGCGCCCCGGGCCTGATCGGGGCCGGCTTCTTATCGGGCTTCATGCACGTGATGGCCGGCGTCGGCGGGCCAGCCGTCGTGCTCTACAAGCTGTCCACCAACTGGCTCCACCGCGAGTTCGTCGCCACCATCCAGGTCTACTTCATCGGGCTGAGCACGGGCGCGATCGTCGCGCTCGGCTGGCCAAATCTCTCCCCCGTCGTGTGGGTGGCTGCCCTTGTCGGGCTCGGCGTGGGCCTCCTGATCGGTCAGTTCCTGACCAGGTGGATCCCGGTTGAGGTTGCCAGCCGGCTGGTCATCGTCGTCGCCCTGGCCGGCGCCGTGGCGACCGTGGCGCAGGGGCTGCTCAAGCTGCTCGCCTGACCTGTAGGGCATCATTGGAGGCTGCATGAGAGGAGTCGTGTGCTCACAGTTCTTTGGGCCATCGGGATCACCGCGGAGGGCATGACCGGCGCGCTGGCCGCTGGCCGCGAGCGGATGGACCTTTTCGGCGTGATCATGATCGCCCTCGTCACCGCGCTGGGTGGCGGCTCGATCCGCGACATGCTGTTCGGCCACTACCCGCTCGTGTGGGTCAGGGATCCCGAGTACGTCCTGCTCGTCGTCGTTGCGGCCATCGTCACGATCTCCATCGCCGGGCTCATGAAGTACTTCAGGGCGCTGTTCCTCACCCTCGACGCCCTTGGCCTGGTCGTCTTCTCGATCCTCGGCGCCCAGTTGGCGCTGCAGATGGGCCTGGGCGTCATCATCGCCGTCGTGGGCGCCGTCGTCACCGGGGTCGCGGGCGGCATCATGCGCGACCTCCTCTGTGACCGGATCCCCCTCGTGTTCCGCGAGGAGCTCTACGCCTCGGTCTCCGTGATCGCGGCGCTCCTCTTCGTCGGGCTGCTGGAGGTCGGTGCCGGCCAGCAGGTGGCCGTCGGGGTCACCCTCGCGGTCGGTTTCCTCCTGCGCATGCTGGCGATCCGCTTCCGCTGGCGCCTCCCGGTGTTCGACTACCAAGACTCCTTCGTCAGCAGCCGCAAGGCCGTCAGGAAGGCGGTCACGGCCCTCCGCAAGCTACGGCTGCTCAAGCGCCGCCCCACGTTCGACGAGTGAGCCCCATGACCTCATCGCTCGACGCACGGCTCACCGCCTCGTATGAAACCTTCCTCGCCGAGCGGCCACGCGGCGCCGACGAGGACGTGCACATGGTGGCGGCCGTAGTGGACCACGTCATCGAGCGGTGCACCGGGCCTGGCGACGTGGTGTTCGATCCGTTCGCCGGCTTCGGCACCACCCTCCACCGGGCGGTCGCGCTGGGGCGCAGGGCACTCGGCATCGAACTCCTACCCGAGCGGGTCGCGCACATCCAAAGGCGCACGCCCGCGGCGCGCACCATCGAGGGTGACGCCCGTGAACTGCTGCGCCTCCTCCGGCAGGAGGCCTCGGTCAGGCTCGTCCTCACCTCCCCGCCCTACATGACCGCCCAGGGCCACGAGGCCGATCCGCTGACCGCCTACGAGATGGAGGGCGGCGACTACCCCCGCTACCTGGCCGAGCTGAGCGAGGTGGCCTCGCAGTGCGCCCGCGTCCTCGTACCGGGCGGGTACCTCGTGTGGAATGTGGGCGACATCCACCACCAAGGCGCGACCACCCCCCTCATCCGCGACTGCGCCACCGTGCTCGGGCAGCACCTCTCCCCCGTCGGGATCACGCCCATCGAATGGGACCGCTTCCCCCACGACCTGGTCGCCGACGCCCTGTTGGTCTTCCGCCGAATCGCTGGGGATCCGGCGAACACCGGCACGACGGGGTAGTGGGAACCGATCCGCGCCCAGTTGGTACCACCCGGTACAGGTGGCACGCGAGTCCATCCCGGGCTCGCCGGGTACGAAAAAACACCCGGCCAAGTGCCGGGTGCTTCTTCTCGGTGGGCGATGCCAGGTTTGAACTGGCGACCTCTTCCGTGTCAAGGAAGCGCGCTACCACTGCGCCAACCGCCCGAGGTGGAGACGGGATTTGAACCCGTGTACACGGATTTGCAGTCCGTTGCCTCGCCTCTCGGCCACTCCACCGGGTGGAGCTTTACCCTCCCCGCTTGGGTTGGGAAGAGACTTATCTCCGAGCGGACGACGAGATTCGAACTCGCGACCCTCACCTTGGCAAGGTGATGCTCTACCAACTGAGCTACGTCCGCATCGCGCTTGCTGCCACGCCCCTCTCGGGCCGCTGCGTTCGGCGCGTAGAGAACATTAGCCCACAGTTCTGCGAAAGATCAAATCGGGGCAGGCCAGCGCGTTCTTCGTCGGTTTCACGCGCCCGTCCTGGTCGAATCACGCGGGTGTCAGTTCGCATTCAGGAATCACATCCGCTAAAGTTTCACTTCGCTAGGGCGATTGGCGCAGTGGTAGCGCGCTTCGTTCACACCGAAGAGGTCGGCGGTTCGAAACCGCCATCGCCCACTCTAGTGGCGCATTGGTCGATGACGAGATGCTCCTCCGGGGCCTGAACAGGAATTGAGGCGATGACAGCTCCCGCGATCGTTCTCGTGGCCGACGGCCCCGACGACGAAACCGTGAACTCGTCCCTCCAAGCAATCGCCACCGACCTCCAGCAGGCGCGACAGGACCTGCGGATCTTTCTCGGCCGCATCGGCGGCGCAGAACCCTCCCTCGAATCCGTCGTGCAGACCCTCGTCGACGACGAGATCGCCGAGGCGGTCCTGGTCCCCCTTGACCTCGTCTCGGCGGCAGAGCACCGCAGCGAGCTCGACACATTCCGCCACTCGGCCGACATCCACCTGGCCGTCAGCCGCCCCATCGGGCCGGCCAGCGAACTGCTGAACATCCTCGACGAGCGGGTGCGCGAGGCGCTCCACCGTGGCGGCGCGCTCGAGATCGACGGCCTCATCCTCACCGCACCCGCAGGCGGCGACGTCCGCGGCTCCTCGCTGCTCGCCCGCCGGGCCCGGCAGTGGTCCGCGCACCACCGCATCCCCGTCCAGTTGGCCGTCGAGGAGGGCAGCGGGCGGGCGACAGCTGCCGCCGTGGCGGCGCTCCGCGCCCAAGGCCGTCGCCACATCGCCGTCGGCAGCATCTACCTCACGCCCACCCCCGCCTACCAGGCACATGCGCATGCGGCCATGCGGGCCGGCGCCATCGCGGTCACCTCTCCCATCGGGCATACCCCACACCTTCGCCAGCTCATCCTGGCCCGCTACGCGTTCGGCGCCATGGAACTGCTGGACGGCACCCCGACCCAGCTCTCCGCCGAGGTCCTCGAGGGCGAACAGTCCTGATGTGATTTGCGGCTCGCGCCTATCATCGTGCCCATGACAGACCAGTACGTCCCCAAGCTGACCAAGCCCGACAGCCAGTGGCGCGAACAACTCAACCAGCTTGAGTACCACGTGCTGCGCCAGTCCGGTACGGAGGCGCCCTTCACCGGCGAGTACACCGATACCGAGGACGAGGGCGTCTACGAGTGCCGGGGCTGCGGTGCCGAACTGTTCCGCAGCACCGAGAAGTTCCACTCCAACTGCGGCTGGCCCAGCTTCTTCGCCCCCCTCGCCGAGGACCGGGTCCGCTACCTCGAGGACCGCTCCATCCCCGGCCGAGCCCGCATCGAGGTGCGCTGCACCAACTGTGACGGCCACCTCGGCCACGTGTTCGAGGGCGAGGGCTATGAGACCCCGACGGACCTGCGCTACTGCATCAACTCGGTGTCGCTGAACCTTCGCCGTAGCTGACGGCGCGCCACCACGGATTCGTCCGGCCGCACCCTTAGAGTGGCTGCGTGCCAGCCAAAGTGACCAGCCTCACCCCCGAGCCGTTTGCCCGGGCACTGCGGGAGTTGGGCGAGATGCGCTGGCGCGCTGGCATCTCGGCAGACGAGATCGGCTCGCCACAACGCATCGCGCCCCACTCGGTCGCCATCGCCGCCGAGTTGATGGCCGACGACGAATCTATCGCCAGCGGTCGGCTCATCCTGCTCCACGACCCCGCAGGCAACGACGCATGGGGCGGCACGTTCCGCCTCGTGACCTACGTCCGCGCGGAAGTGGACCTCGAAATGGTCACGGATCCGCTGTTGCCTGACGTCGCGTGGTCCTGGTTCACCGAGGCCCTCGAGAGCCACGGCTGCAACGCCACCGCCCTCGCGGGCACCGTCACAGCCTCCTACGGCCGCGGCTTCGGCGAGATGGCTGACGACCCGGATCGCGCCGACGTCGAACTGCGCTCCTCCTGGACGCCACGACTCGACGGGAACCACCCCCTCACCCCCCACCTCTTCGCCTGGCAGGACCTCCTCGGTCAGGTTGCCGGCGAACCTCCCCTACCTCCCGGCGTTGCAAGCCTGCCGGTGGGCCGCCACTCATGACCTACATTGAACACAGCCGGGAGCCATTGCGCCCCGTAGTCGACACCCCCGCCCTCCTCGACGAATGCCTCGAATCCCTCCGCGGCGCGCGCGGCCCTGTCGCCTTCGACACAGAACGCGCGCACGGGCACCGCTACTGGCCAAAGGCCTACCTCCTCCAGATCAGGCGGGAGGGCTCAGGCACTTGGCTGATCGACCCGATCGCCTTCGAGAACGGGCGTCCGCGGGCAGACCTGAGTAGCCTCGTGGAGGCCTGCGGCAGCGCCACGTGGATCATCCACGCCGCCACGCAGGACCTCCCTTGCATGCAGGAGATCGGCATCGTACCGCCCCGTATCTTCGACACGGAACTCGCGGCCCGGCTCCTGGCCAAGCCCGGCGCCTCCCTCGGCGCGCTGCTCGAGGCCGAGCTCGGCATCAAGCTCCGCAAGGCACACTCCGCCGACAACTGGTCCAAGCGGCCGCTGCCCGAATCCTGGCTCGACTACGCGGCCCTCGACGTCGACTACCTGCTCGAACTCTCCTCGACCATCGCCACCCACTTGGTGCTGGCCGGCCGCGAGGAGTGGTCCGCGCAGGAGAACGACGAGATGCTCGCCCGCTTCGGCGTCGAGCCGGAGCCCAAGCAGGACCAGTGGCGCCGCCTCAGCGGCCTCACGTCGCTACGCACGCCCCTCCAGTACGCGGTGGCACGGGAACTGTGGCTGGCCCGCGATGACGTGGCCCAGCGCCGCGACCGCCCACCCAGCTGGATCCTGCACGACTCGGCCATCATGGCCGTGGCGCAACTGGCCCGCGACGAGGTGCCCTCCGATGACGACGTGAGGGGCCTGGCCGGATTCGCGAGCCAACCCGGCCGGCGCTACGCCCACAACTGGCTGGCCGCCCTCGAACGGGTCAGGAAGATGTCCCCCAAGCAGTACCCGCCCAAGCGGGTGCGCGCCACGGGCGTGCCCCACCCGCGCTCATGGGAGAAGTCGAACCCGGAGGCGGCTGCCCGCTGGGCCGCGGTGCGCCCTGTCGTCGACGAGTTGGCGTGCGATCTCGGTGGCCTCCAGGCCAGCCTCATCGCCCCGCCGGCGGTGCTCCACCAGGCGCTGTACTACCACGCCGAGGTGTCGCATGAGTTGCTCGTGGAACTGGGCGCCCGGCCTTGGCAGGCAGATTTCCTGGCCCCCGCGATCGCGGAAGCGTTGGGTCAGGCCTGAACCTGTGCGGCCTCCGCGCCCTCGCTCAGAAGGTCCCCGAGCACCGACATGGCCGCGGCGGCAGCCGTGAGCCCCACCTGGTCAAGCACCTCGTCGCGCGAGCCGTGCGCCAGGAACTCCTGCGGAATGCCGAAGTGGCGCACCTTCGCGGGAACGCCCTCGCGTACTAGCAGGGCGCCGAGGCGCTGCCCGATGCCGCCCTCCACGAGGTTGTCCTCCATCGTGACCACGAGGTCATGGCGACGGGCCAACTCCACCAGTTCCCGGCTGAGCGGCAGCACCCAGAGCGGATCCACGACCGTCGCGGCGACGCCCTGGTCGTCCAGTCGGTCGGCCAGGTCGAGTGCGGTGCCGACGAACTGGCCGATGCCGACGATGAGCACCTTGGCGCCTTCCGGCCGGCGCAGGATGTCGACTCGGTCGATGCCCTCGCCGACGTGGGCAACCTCCGTCATCTCGTCCGGGAGTCGCTCCTTGGAGTAGCGCACCACGGTGACGGCATCGTCCACCTCGACGGCGCGGTCAAGGGCGCCCACGAGGCGTGCCTGGTCCCGCGGGGCCGCCAACTGGAGGCCCGGGACGATGCCCAGCAAGGTCATGTCCCACATGCCGTTGTGGCTGGGGCCATCCGTGCCGGTGATGCCCGCGCGGTCCAGGACGATCGTGATGCCGCTCTTGTGCAGCGCCGCATCCATCAACACCTGGTCGAAGGCGCGGTTGAGGAAGGTCGCGTAGAGCGCGACCACTGGGTGCAGGCCTGCGCGGGCCATGCCCGCGGCCGACACGATGGCGTGCTGTTCGGCGATGCCGACGTCGAAGATCCGCTCCGGGAAGGCGGCCGCGAACCGGCCGAGGCCCACCGGGTTGAGCATGGCGGCGGTGATCGCCACCACGTCCGGGCGGCGTTGGCCCAGTTGGACGATGGCCTCGGCGAATGCGTCGGTCCAGGTGGCCTGCACGGCGGCCGAGAGCGGCTCGCCGGTGAACTCGTTGATCTTGCCGACCGCGTGGAAGCGGTCCTCTTCGTGGTCCTCCGCCGCCTGGAAGCCACGGCCCTTGCGCGTGACGCAGTGCACGATGACGGGACCGCCGAACCGGCGGGCCTGCTCCAGGTGGTTGGTCAGGGCCTGGATGTCGTGGCCGTCGATGGGGCCGGTGTACTTGATGCCGATGTCGGAGAACATGGTCTGCGGCGCCAGCACGTCCTTCACGCCGGTCTTGAAGCCGTGCATGAGGTCGTAGGTGGGCCTGCCGACCATCGGGATCCGGGTGACGGTGCGCTTGATGATGCTCAGCGTCTTCTCGTAGCGGTGGTCCGTGCGCAGGCCGGCCAGGTGGTTGGCCAGGCCGCCGACGGTGGGCGTGTAGGAGCGGCCGTTGTCGTTGACGATGATGACCAGCCGCAGGTCACCCGCGTCCGCGATGTTGTTGAGGGCCTCCCACGCCATGCCGCCGGTGAGTGCTCCGTCGCCCACCACGACGACGACGGTGCGGTCCTCGCCCTTGATCCGGAAGCCCTTGGCGAGCCCCTCGGCCCAGGAGAGCGCCGAGGAGGCGTGCGAGTTGCGCACCCAGTCATGCTCCGACTCCTCCGGCTCCGGGTAGCCGGAGATGCCGTCCTTCTGGCGCAGCGTGTCGAAGCGGCCGGCGCGGCCGGTCAGGATCTTGTGGACGTAGCTCTGGTGGCCGGTATCGAAGATGATCGGGTCCCGGGGCGAGTCGAACACCTTGTGGATGGCCATGGTGAGCTCAACCACGCCCAGGTTCGGCCCGAGGTGGCCGCCCGTGCGGCTGACCTTCGTGATCAGGAAGCGGCGGATCTCGTCGGCGAGCTGCACGAGCTGCTTCCTCGACAGGGCCCGAAGATCACGGGGGCCACGCACAGCATCCAACAAAGACATGCCCTCCATAGTAGGCCTTCCCACCATCTGGCAGGGCAAAGCTTCCCCGGCGAGGTCACAACCGCGGCTTGAAACGCACGTCCCTCAGTGCCTGCTCCACCAGGTCCACTCCCCTGGCCACCCGCGCCAGCCGCGCCTCCTCCTGTTGCAGGACGGAGGCCGTCTGGTCCACCGTGACCGTGTCCACCACGCCGGCCAGCGAGGTGCGCACCCCGGCGAGCCCGGTGCGCGTCGCGACGAGTTGCGACGCGACGAACTCCCGGGCCAGCCGGGCGAGCACCACGGGGTGGCGACGCAGCACCTGGTAGCCGCGGTACTCCGAAGGGCAGCAGTCGAGCAGGAACGCTTCGGCGGACTTCTCCCAGCCGTTGGAACCCGGCGGCCGCACCGCCCCCGGCCAACCCGGAGGGACATACACACGAATGACTTCATCCTCATCGAACATGTGAGCCATTGAAGCTCATCCGTCCGACAAAATCGAGCCCAGGCGCCTCCGATCATCCGGAAAGCCGAACCGGGCCGACCCCCAGTGGGAGCCGGCCCGGTCTCGGGTCTGCGATCAGGCCTTGGCCAGATTGCGCAGCACGTACTGCAGGATGCCGCCGTGCTGGAAGTAGGAGCGCTCGCCGGGGGTGTCGATGCGCACCACCGCGTCGAAGACGGTCTCCTTGCCATCGGGGGCGACTGCGGTGACCTTGACGGTCTTCGGGGTCACGTTGTCGTTGAGCGCCGTGATGCCCTCGAAGGAGAAGGTCTCCTCACCGGTGAGGCCGAGCGAGTCAGCGTTCTGCCCGGCGGGGAACTGCAGCGGGAGGACGCCCATGCCGATGAGGTTGGAGCGGTGGATCCGCTCGTAGCTCTCGGCGATGACCACCTTGATGCCCAGCAGTGCTGTGCCCTTGGCGGCCCAGTCGCGC
>DURG01000324.1 GCA_012837465.1 Propionibacterium sp.
AGGAGGCCGCCTGCGCCGCCGTGGTGGCCGATGCGGAACACCTCAACCTTGACGGTGCCGGCGGTGCCATGGACCTTGAGCTGCAACTCGGTGCCCGGCAGTTGCGATTCACCGACGGAGTAGCCGGACAGCGTCTGCCAGTTCGCGACCCGGCCGGTGATCAGGTAGGTGGGTTCAGCGGCCTGGGCGGGCTGCATCGGGAACAACGCTCCCGCCAGTGCAGCGACCAATCCGACGGCCAGCAACTTCATCCTCATCGACGGCTTCCTCTCGAGCGTGGGCCGAGGTCAGCCTAACGCCGGGGGAGCGGGCGCCCGGCGGGAGGATCAACCGTGGACGGGCGTCTGCTCGTCGTTGCGGTCCTGGAAGGCCTTGGTGGCGAGGATGCTGATGAGCAGGATGAGCTCGAACGCGTTGGTGATCGCGCCGCTCTCGATGGGCAGTTGGACGGCGCTGCCGATGGTCATGATCACCGCACCGATGAAGAGCCAGGGCCACTTCTGCTTCCACCAGACCATCCCGCCGGCGAACAGCAGGAACGCGGCGACGAACAACACCATGATGGGAGGCCCTGACGGCGGCTCGGCGCTGCCGTAGGAAAGGGCGCCGTACTCTTCGTTCGGCACGATCTGCAGGCCCTGGAGCTCCCAGAAGTATTCACCGATCATCAGTGCGACGGCGGCGGTGATCGAGACCACCTGGTACCAGCGGGCCTGCGCCCACCCGAAGCCCGCCCGCCGGATCGCGTGGAGTGCCCATGCCGCCAGCAGGGGAGTGACGGCGGCGTGGATCCAGAAGCGGGCGAGGTTGAGCCCCTCGAGCAGGGCGCCCTCGCCGATCCAGCGGCCGATACCGATGATGAGGTTGTCGTAGACGAGCGCGGCGATGACGAGGAGGGGGATGTTGGCAGGTGTCCACCACCTGCCCTGCTTGGCCGCGAGGGAGATGCCCCAGACCAGCAGGGCGGCATAGATGGCAGCGAACGCCAGGAAGATGATCGAATCCATCCGGCCAGTCTTGCGGGTGCTGTGGTGGCACGTGGGCTTTCATGCCGACAACAGCCGTTGGGGTGGGCAACACGATCTGTAGTGTGTTGCCATGGACGAAGCCCAGAATCGCGTGCGAGCTGGTGACATGGACCGTGACCGCGCCCTCAGCATCGTGCAGGCCGCCTACGAGGCTGGGCGGTTGGATCTCGACGAGATGCGCGAGCGCCAGGAGAGGGCGCTGAAGGCCAAGTACCTCGACGAGTTGCCCGCCCTGGTAGCGGACCTGCCGGAGGGTGCGGAATTGTCGGTGCGCCCACCGTCGGAGGTGGCGGGGCAGGCGCAGTACTCGGCGTTGCCGGCCGCCGGCCCGGCCGACGGCGGGTTCGACGTGGCGATCATGTCCGGCAAGGACATCGTCGTGCCTCCCGGCACGCGCGACCTCGCCAGCCTGGCCTTCTGGGGCGGCAACACCTACGACCTCACGGAGGCGATGGGGCCGGGGCGGATCGTGACGTTGACGCTCAACGCGATCATGGGCGGCAGCGACGTCTACGTGCCGGAGGGGGTGCGGGTCGTGGACCAGAGCGTTGCGATCATGGCCGGCAACGGGATCGCGGACGATGCGAAGGGTGACGGCTCCAACGGGACGATCGTGTTGAAGGGCTTCTTGTTCTGGGGCGGCAACGACGTCAAGGTGAAGCGACCCCAGAAGTAGTCGGCTTTGGCTCCATGGAGCACTCGGACGCTGCCGTTGG
>DURG01000325.1 GCA_012837465.1 Propionibacterium sp.
GCTGGACAGGCTGCGGGGGCCCTTCGTCGTTCGCTGGCGCTCACGCTCAGGGACCACCCCGCTTGCTGGCGCTCACGCCGCGGGGCCCACGCCCGGCCGAGTCGCTGGTCTGGGCGGAAGCACGTAGACTCGGCGGCGTGGATTACCGCGTAGCAGACCTGTCCCTGGCCGATTTCGGGCGCAAGGAGATCACCCTCGCCGAGCACGAGATGCCTGGCCTCATGGCCATGCGGGAGCGCTACGGCGACTCCAAGCCGCTGAAGGGCGCCCGCATCGCAGGGTCGCTGCACATGACGGTGCAGACCGCCGTGCTCATCGAGACCCTCGTGGCCCTGGGGGCCGAGGTCCGTTGGGCGTCGTGCAACATCTTCTCCACGCAGGACCACGCCGCCGCGGCCATCGCCGTCGGCCCCGACGGCACCCCGGACGAGCCGAAGGGCGTGCCGGTCTTCGCCTGGAAGGGCGAGACGCTGGAGGAGTACTGGTGGTGCACCCGCCAGATCCTCGAATGGCCAGGCGGCCAGCTCCCGAACATGATCCTCGACGACGGCGGTGACGCCACGCTGCTCGTCCACCAGGGCGTTGCGGCGCAGCGCGCCGGCCAGGTGCCCGCGGACGCTGAAGGCGACTCCCACGAGTTCAGGGTCGTCAAGCAGACCCTCCGCGACGCGCACGGCGTCGTCGACTGGGAGGCCATGGCCGCCTCCATCCAGGGCGTCACGGAGGAGACCACCACCGGCGTCCACCGTCTCTACGAGATGGCGAAGGACGAGTCCCTGCTGTTTCCCGCGATCAACGTCAACGACTCGGTCACCAAGTCCAAGTTCGACAACAAGTACGGCTGCCGCCACTCCCTGATCGACGGCATCAACCGTGCCACCGACGTGCTCATCGGCGGCAAGGTCGCGGTCATCTGCGGCTACGGCGACGTCGGCAAGGGCTGTGCGGAGTCGCTGCGCGGCCAGGGCGCCCGCGTCATCGTCACCGAGGTCGACCCCATCTGCGCACTGCAGGCCGCGATGGACGGCTACCAGGTGGCCACGCTTGACGACGTGGTGGAATCCGCCGACATCTTCGTCACCGCGACCGGCTGCCTCAACGTCATCACGCACGCGCAGATGGCCCGAATGAAGCACCAGGCCATCGTCGGCAACATCGGCCACTTCGACAACGAGATCGACATGGCCGGCCTCGAGACCCGCCCGGACGTCGAGAAGATCGAGATCAAGCCGCAGGTCCACGAGTGGCGCTTCGCCGACGGCCACTCGATCCTCGTGCTGTCCGAGGGGCGCCTGCTGAACCTCGGCAACGCCACCGGCCACCCGTCGTTCGTGATGAGCAACTCGTTCACCAATCAGGTGCTCGCGCAGGTCGAGCTGTTCACCAAGCCGGGGGAGTACCCCGTCGGCGTGTACGTGCTGCCGAAGCACCTCGACGAGGAGGTCGCCCGGCTGCACCTCGCGTCGCTGGGCGTCAACCTGACCCAGCTCACGCAGGAACAGGCCGACTACCTGGGCGTCCCCGTCGAGGGCCCCTTCAAGTCGGAGCACTACCGCTACTGACCGCCGGCGCTAGGATCGGGGCATGAGCAAGAAGAGCTTCACCGAGAAGCTGACCGTGGCCGGCGTCAACCTGGCCGACACCGTCAAGCAGATCCTGTCGGATCCCAGCGTCGAGCGCGTCACCATCCGGTCGAAGTCGGGCAAGGAGCTGCTCGCGATCCCGGTGACGTGGAGCGTGATCGGCGTGGGCGCGGGCCTGGTGTTCGCGCCCATCCTCACCGCGGTCGCCGGCATCGGCAGCGCGATGGCGGAGCTCAGCCTCGAGGTGGAGCGCCGCAGCCCGGGCCCCGACGAGGAACTGGACGGCTAGCAGGTTTCGCTCAGCTGCGAACCCTGCGCATGACGAGCTTCTCGGCTTCGACGATGAGGAGCACCCCGACGCCGACCCCGATCGAGATCGCCCAGTGCTCCCACCCCAGGGGGGCGGAGTCGAACACGGCGTTCATGAACGGCGCGTAGCTGAACAGCAGCTGCAGCAGGACCAGCGCCCCCACCGACGCCCACGCGACCCAGTTGCTGAACAGCACCGACGGGCGCAGCACCGGGCCGTTGAGGACGCGCACGTTGAACAGGTAGAACGCCTGGGCCAACACCAGGACGTTGACCGTCATGGTGCGGGCCAACGCGAGGTTGTCCCCGTCGTACATGGTGAGGAACACGCGACTCGGCGCCGTTGGTCGGCAGGATGAACAAGATGGACTTGCGGAGGTTGTCGTAGATCGTGCGACCCTCTTCGACGGCCTGCTCGATCGAGGTGAAGTTGTCGTCGGCGAGGACGACCTCCGCGGCCTCCTTGGTCACCTCGGTGCCCTTGATGCCCATGGCCACGCCCACGTCGGCGCGCCGTAGTGCGGGGGCGTCGTTGACGCCGTCGCCGGTCATCGCGACGACCTCACCGCGCTCCTGCAGCGACTTCACCAGCCGCAGCTTGTGCTCCGGGGAGGTGCGGGCGAACACGTCGTGGGTCTGCGCGATCTCCTTCGAGCTCCTCGTCCGAGGCGTTCTCGAGCTCCGACCCGGTGATCGACCGGAGTTCCTCGCCGTCGCCCAGCCCCAGCTCGCGGCCGATGGCCTCGGCGGTGCCGATGTGGTCACCGGTGATCATCTTGACGCGGATCCCGGCCCTGCGGCAGTCCTCGATGGACTCGATGGCCTCGGGTCGGGGCGGGTTGACGATGCCGACCATGCCGACGAGCGTGAAGCCATCACCGGGGTCGTCCCCGTCCAGGGAGTCGCCCTCGCGCACGGCGGCGGCGAGCACGCGTAGGCCCTCGCCGCTCAGCTCGTCGATGAGTTCCTCCCACATGTCGCGGTCGAGTTCCTCGTTGTCCTCGAGCGTGCCCTGCGTGCTGCAGAGCTCGAGCACGCGGCCCGGCGCCCCCTTGAGGTGGACGCACTTGGTGCCGTCGCCGTTGCCTGCCACCACGGCCATGAACTTGTTGTCGGAGTTGAACGGGATCTCGTCGGAACGCTCGTACCCGGAGGTGACGAAGCTCGCCTTCTTCGCGAGCGTGATGAGCGCGCCATCGGTGGGTTCGCCCACCAGCGTCCACTCGCCGTCGTCCTCGGTGAGCTCGGCTTCGTTGGCCACCGCCATGGTCTCGACCACGGCGCGCAGGTCCGCATGCTCGTCGAGGTCGACCTCGCCGTCGTCGTCCGTGATCGAGCCCTCGGGCGCGTAGCCCTGGCCCTCGACCTCGTAGCGCTGGCCGGGCGTGGCGACGCAGCGCACGGTCATCTCGTTCTTCGTGAGCGTGCCGGTCTTGTCCGAGCAGATGACGCTGACCGAGCCGAGCGTCTCGATGGAGTTGAGCTTGCGGGTGATGGCGTTGCGGCCGGCCATGCGCTGCACGCCACGGGCCAGCGTGATGCTGAGGATGGCGGGCAGGCCCTCGGGCACGGCGCCCACGGCGAAGCCTCGACGCGCAGCGAGCTGGCCTCCACCAGCCGGACGTCTGCGGGGACCTGGTCCCCCGAGCGGAGCCGCACGACGTCGCCGGGGACGACCTCCTCGGCGTCGATCTCGGTCCAGCTGCCGTCGCGGCGCACCGTCGCCTCGGGGGAGAGCATGTCACTCAGCCCCTCCAGCGCCTTCTCCGCCCGGCCCTCCTGGACGAAGCCGATGGTCGCGTTCACGACGGCGACCAGCGCGATCACGGCCGTGTCGACCCAGTGGCCCATGACCGCGGTGATGACCGCGGCGCCCAACAGGACGTAGATCAGGACGTTCGGCCCCGGACAAGCCCCTACTTGGGTGGCTGGAGCGACTCCCAGATCTCCTTGCACTCCGGGCAGACCGGGAACTTGTCGGGGTTCTTCGTCGGAACCCAGACCTTGCCGCACAGCGCCACCACCGGCGTGCCGGTGACCATGGCCTTCATCAGCTTGTCCTTGGGCACGTAGTGCGAGAAGCGGTCCTGGTCGCCGTCCTCGAACAGCTCCGTGCGCTCATCAACAACTGTCTGGGATCCGGGGGCCAGTTCACTCATGCCCCAGATTCTACGGCCCCGCGGCGACAAGGCCGCGCCTTCGGTCCTTACGATGGGCCCATGGCACGCATCTTCATCACCGGTTCCAGTGACGGACTCGGCCGCGCCACCGCCCAGCGGCTCATGGGGGAGGGGCACGAGGTCGTCCTCCACGCCCGGCACGCGCAACGGGCCGATGCGATCGGGGACCTGATCGGAGACGGCGCTCGGGTGGTGTTCGGCGACCTCGGCGACCCCCTTGAGGTCCGCGAACTCGCCTCCGCCGCCGACGAGTCGGGGCCCTTGGACGCCGTCATCCACAATGCGGGCCTGGGCGACGGCTCCAGCGGGCCCGTCCTGGCCGTCAACGTAGTCGCGCCCTACCTCCTCACCGCGCTCATGACCCGCCCGGCGCGGCTGGTCTACCTCAGCTCTGGCATGCACCTGGGCGGCGACGAGCCGGTCGCCGACGCCGACTGGGGCGAGCCTTCCGGCGGCGACTACTCCGACAGCAAGCTCGCGGTGACAGCACTTGCCCTCGCGGTCGCGCGGCTGTGGCCCGGCACCGCGAGCAACGCCGTCGACCCTGGTTGGGTGCCCACCAAGATGGGTGGGGCCGGCGCTCCGGAGAGCTTCGACAATGGGATCGCGACGCAGGTCTGGCTCGCCACCGCGCCAGGGGCCGCGGAGGAGACCGGCGGCTACTGGAGGAAGTTGCAGCGCCAGACGCCGCACCGCGCCGCGTCGGACCCCGCCTTCCAGGACCGGCTGCTGGCCTCGCTGGCCGCGCACACGGGGGTCGACCTACCCGCCTGAGCGCTGGGGCCCATCGGGCACAATGGGCCGGGCTGCTAGGAGGGCGAAATGTCACAGGGACGATGGGTGCTGATCGTCGGCATCATGCTCAGCGTCTTCGCGGTGGCCTTCCAGTCCATTGGCATCGCGACGGCACTGCCCACCGTGATGGGGCACTTCGACGCCGCGCACCTCTACCCGTGGGCGTTCACCACGTTCATCTCAGGCATGCTGCTGGCGATCATCTTCGCCGGCCGGGTCGCCGACGTGCGCGGCCCGTCGCTGCCCATCTACGTCGGCTTCGCCATGTTCGGCATCGGCCTGGTCATGGGCTGGCTGGCGCCGTCGGTGTGGGTGCTCCTGCTCGCGCGGCTCATCCAAGGCCTCGGTGCCGGCGCCCTGAACCTCACGCTGACGGTGATCGTCGCGCAAGGGTTCCCCGCCGTCGACCGCCCGCGCATCATGGCGTTGGTCTCCTTCTGCTGGCTGCTGCCGGCCTTCGTGGGCCCGCCCATCGCCGCGTGGCTCACCCTCCACGACTGGCGCCTCGTGTTCGCGGTCATGGTGCCGCTGACGCTGGTCTCGTTCGTCATCACGGTGCCGGGGCTGCGCCGCGTGCAGGCCGGGTTCGACGCCGGGGATGGCGAGGTGCCGCCCGTGCCGGTGGCACCCACCATCGCAGTGACGCTCGCCCCGTCGTTGATCCTGCTGGCGGGGCAGCCCATCGGCGCCTGGCAGTGGGCCTCCGCGGCAGCTGGGGTCGCGGCGCTGGCATGGGGCCTGCCGAAGATCATCGCACCGAAGGCCCGCGGGTTCGGGCCGGGCATCCCCAGCATCGTGCTCGCCCGCGCCATCCAGGCCGGCTCCTTCTTCGCCGCCGAGACCATCCTGCTGGTCACGTTGCAGCACCTGCGCGACTACACCCCGTTCGAGGTGGGTATGGCGCTGACCATCGGCAGCCTCGGCTGGACGGCGGGATCGTGGCTGCAGTCCCAACGCCGTTTCGAGATCAATCGCGACACCTACATCACCGCCGGCGCTGTGCTCACGGCGACGGGCGTGGCCGTGTTGGTCGCCTTCGCCTGGTTCCCACAACTGCACCTGTTCATCGCGCTGGGCGGTTGGGTCGTCGCAGGCTTCGGCATGGGCCTGACGATGCCCAGTTCCGCGGTCGCGGTGATGGGCTTGTCGTCGAAGTTCGAGCAGGGCCGCCACCAGTCGTCGCTGCAGGTGGCCGAATCTGTCGGCAACTCGGTGATCACTGCGGTGGCCGGCAGCATCTACACCGCGCTGTTGTTCGTGGATCCCGAGAAGCTCAGCTACTCCGCGTCGCTCGGCGCGGTGCTGGTGCTGGCCGTGGCCGCCATCGGCCTGAGCCGACGCATCGGGCCGGTCAGCGCGTGAGGACGTAGATCGTCAGCCAGATCGTGAGGCCGAGCAGCAGCACGGCAGATCCGGTCACCCACACGTAGAACCACGGCGAGTGGGTTTCGGTGGCCTTCCTCGGCGCGTAGCGGCCCTTGCCGATGTAGTTGTCCAACATCGACACCGGCGTCTCGCTGCGCGACGTGAGGCTGCGGTTGCCTTGGTGCCCGCCGCTGATCAGCGCCCCGACGGGCTGCGGCGCCACCGGCATCTGGCCCAGCGACGGCGTGCTCGCCGTCGACGTGATGGGCCTCGGCTGGTAGGACTCGCCGCCGGGGAGGGCGTCGGCGAGACGGTCGAGCGCGTCGGCGAACTGGGCCGCGGTCTGCGGCCGGCGGTTCGGATCGGGGGACAGCGCCGCGGCCATGAGGTGGTCGAGGGCCGCGGGCGCGCCGATCTGGTCGGCGATGGAAGCGGGGCCGATGGCGTGGTTGCGGCCCAGCAGCTCGGCAAGCGTCTTCACCGGGAACGGTGGGCGGCCTGTCAGCAGCGCGTAGGTCACGCACGCGAGGGAGTAGATGTCGGAGCGCTGGTCCAACTGCGTCGAGTTGGCCTGCTCGAGGGCCATATAGGCGGGGGTGCCGGCGGTCATGGTGTCGCGGTACTCGTCGAGCAGCGACTTCGCCACGCCCAGATCCGCCAGCATCACGCGCACCCCGTTGGGGGTGTTGCTGAGCAGGATGTTGCCCGGCGTGATGTCGCGGTGCACCAACTGGTTGCGGTGCAACACCTCCAGGGCTCGGGCAGCCTCGGCGCACAGGCGCAGCGCCAGGCCGGGGGCCACCATCCGCTTGCGCAACTGCTCGAGGGAGCCGCCGTTGGCCAGGTCCATCACGAAGTAGGGCTGGCCGCGTTCCGTGGTGCCGATGTCGTAGACCCGCACGATCCGCTCGTCGGAGAGGCGACGCAGCAGGCGCGCCTCGGCCAGGAAGCGGGCGCGCACGTCGTCATTGGTGGCCCAGTTGTCGGCGAGGACCTTGACGGCCACGGGCACGTCGAGGGTGTCGTCCTGGCCGCGGTAGACCGTGGCGAAGGACCCGGACCCGATTCGTCCGGTGATCCTGTAACGCCCGATCATCTCCATAGCGAACGACATTCTTCCCCAAATCGAGGCAAACGAGGAATTGCCCTGTCGTCTGGCATCCTTGGACGCATGACGAACTCGCCGCAGCAGCCCCCCGCAGGTTGGTATCCGGACCCTGCCGGCTCAGGGGGTGAACGCTTCTGGGATGGCGTGGCCTGGTCCCAGTCGACCCGAGACAAGGCAGCCCCCCAGCCCGCCTCCGACGCGCCCCATTCCGCACCGCCGGCAGGCGGTGCGCCCAGCTACGGCACGCCCTCGGGTGGCCAGCAGTACAGCCAGCAGCCCTACGCCGGGCAGCAACAGTACGGGCAGGCGCCCCAGCCGTACCAGGACTACGGTCAGGGCTACGCCTACGGGCCACAGTTGCCCCGGCCCGCAGGCTTCTGGTGGCGCTTCCTCGGCTACCTCATCGACGGCATCGTCGTGGGCATCCTCACCCGGATCGTCGCGGGCATGCTCGGCTTCCAGGCGGCGCTGGACCGCGCCACTGAGGCGTGGTCCAGGGATCTGCTGATCTGGGCTGAGAACCCCGAGGCCTCGCCGTTCCCGATGCCGGGCGACGACTTCATGTCGGCCGCCTCTGCCATCGCCGCGACCTCCGTCGTGCTGTGGATCCTCTACCGGATCGGCATGTACGCCTGGAAGAGCGCGACGCTCGGCATGATGGCCGTCGGCTTGCGCCTCGTGAAGGCCGACGACTGGGACGCCAAGCTGGGCATGGGCACCATCGTGCTGCGCGCGGTGGCGAGCACCATCCTGTTCCAGATCACGCTCCTCAACGTGATCAACGGCCTCATGGCCGCGTTCACCGCCAAGAAGCAGACCTTGGGCGACATGATCGCGCGCACCCAGGTCCTCAAAGTCCGTTAAGGTCAACTGAGTGAGCGACGTTTACCCCAGCCTTGCCCTGCTAGCCGAGAAGTTCGGCATCGCCCAGGAATTCTGGGACTGGAAGGGCCGCCACCAGATCATTTCGGCGGAGACCATCATCGAGGTCCTCAAGGCCTTCGAGATCGACGCATCCAGCCCGCAGGCTGCCGATGACGCACTGACCCGGCTCGAGGACGAGCGCTGGCGCCGCACGGTGCCCGCGTGCACCGTCGCCGAGCAGGGGCAAGGCATCCACGTCAACATCCACGTGCCCGCCGGAACCCATGCCGACGTCTGGGTCCGCTTGGAGTCCGGCGAGGGCCGGCCCGCCTGGCAGGTGGAGAACCACGCGCCGGACCGCTGGGTCGACGGCGGCCACATCGGCGAGGCCACCTTCTGGTTGGGCGCCGAACTGCCGACGGGGTACCACAGCATCGTCGCGCACACCGAGACGGGCACCCACGAGGGCGCCCTCATCGTCACGCCGTCGTTCGTCGGCTTCCCCGACAAGATGCGCGGCGAGCGGATCTGGGGCTACGGCACGCAGTTGTACTCGGTGACCTCGGACCGCTCCTGGGGCATCGGCGACCTCGGGGACCTGGCGGACCTCATCACCTGGTCGGGCACCCGCCAGTTCGCCGGCTACGTGCTGATCAACCCGCTGCATGCCGCTGAGCCCGCCCCGCCGCTGGAGCCGTCGCCCTACCTGCCGGCCAGCCGGCGCTTCATCAACCCCATCTACGTCCACCCCGAGTCGATCCCGGAGTACGCGACGCTCGGCAAGGAGCAGCGCAAGGAGATCAAGGCCCTCCTCGCACAGGCCCGGGCCGCCGCGGAGGCCTCCGACATCGTGGAGCGCAACGCGGTGTGGCCGCTGAAGCTCAAGGCGCTGCGGATCATCCACGACGCCGGGATGCGCCCGGCGCGCCACATCGCCTACCAGGACTTCCGCAGCCGCGAGGGCACCGGGCTGCGCTCGTTCGCCATGTGGAGTGCGCTCAGCCTGGAGTTCGGCCAGTACTGGAAGGACTGGCCCGAGGAGTACCAGAGGCCCGGCACGCCGGAGGTCTGGGCCTTCGCGGAGGAGCACGCGGACGACGTGCAGTTCTTCGAGTGGCTCCAGTGGATCGCCCAGACGCAGGTGTCGGCCGCCCAGACCGTGGCAGACGAGGTGGGCATGCCCGTGGGCATCGTGACGGACCTGGCAGTCGGCGTGCACCGCTACGGCGCCGAGACCTGGATGATGCCCGAGGTCTTCGCCCAGGGCATGAGCGTCGGCGCCCCGCCGGACCAGTACAACCAGTCCGGCCAGGACTGGGGCCAGCCCCCGTGGCGCCCCGACAAGCTCGACGCGCTCGCCTACGAGCCGTTCCGTGCGATGGTCGCCGCGGCCCTGCGCCGCGTCGGCGGCCTCCGCGTGGACCACATCATCGGCATGTTCCGCCTCTGGTGGGTGCCGCAGGGCGTCGGCCCGACGGGCGGCACCTACGTGCGCAACAACCACGAGGCCATGATCGGCATCCTCGCACTGGAGGCCCAGCGCGCCCAGGCGCTGGTCATCGGCGAGGACCTCGGCACTGTGGAGCCGTGGGTGCGCGACTACCTCTCCCGCCGCGGCCTGCTCGGCACCTCCGTGCTGTGGTTCGAGGCGGACCACCAGGGCCAGCCGCTCGACGCCCAGTGGTGGCGCGAGTACTGCATGGCCTCGGTCACGACGCACGACCTGCCGCCCACGCTCGGCTACCTCGCCGGCGACCACGTACGGCTGCGTGACGACCTGGGCCTGCTCACCGAGCCCCTCGAGGAGGAACTCGCCTCGGCGCACCGGGAGCAGGCCGATTGGCTGGGCAAGCTCGTCGACTACGGCCTGCTGGCAGATGACGACCGTGAGGACCCCGTCGAGGTCATGCTGGCCCTGCACAAGTTCCTGCTCCACACCCCGTCGAAGGTGCTGCTCGCGAGCCTGACCGACGCCGTCGGCGAGCGCCGCGCGCAGAATCAGCCGGGCACGATCAACGAGTACCCCAACTGGCGCGTCCCGCTGGGTGACCAGGACGGTAAGCGGCTCAGCCTCGCCGACATCTTCGACGCCGAGCTGCCCAAGCGTCTCGCTGCGGTGATGAACGGGGTCGAGCGGCAGCCGGAGTCGCGCTGGGAATGACGTGCCCGCCCCACGAGTGATCCACACGGCCCAGGCCCTGGTCGACGTCACGGCGGTGATCCCGGGCCTGCCGAGCCGTGGGCAGAACGTGATGGCCGCACAGTGGAGCCAGCAGGCCGGTGGCGCGGTCAACATCCTCGTGGCCGCAGCCCGCTCGGGGGCCCAGTGCGTGCACGCAGGGGTGATCGGAACCGGTCCCAATGGCGACCTCATCCGCCAGGCACTGTCCGAAGCTGGCATCGGGTGGTCGGCCC
>DURG01000326.1 GCA_012837465.1 Propionibacterium sp.
CGCTCAGGGAGCAGCGGGGATCGCGGCCTAAACCGGCTGCGGGGGCCCTTCGACGTGTCACGGTCCTCGCAAGCTCGGACGCGACACGCTCAGGGACCAGGCTGGGGCCAAGGCCGAAGACGAGCTGCAGGCGCCCCTTCGTCGTTCGCTGGCGCTTACGCTCAGGGACCAGGGTCAGGTGATGAGCGGGTCGATGGCGACGGCGAGGAAGAGGATCGCCAGATACGTGTTCGAGTAGTGGAAGAGCTTCATCGCCTTCAACTGCGCACCGTCGAGGCCGGCGTTCGCGCGGCGCCACAGCTGGACCGCCTCCCACAGGAAGACCGCTCCGCTGACGGCCGCGACGGCGGGATACAGCCAGCCGGTCGGGGTCACGCGCCACAGCAGGAGCGACACCACGACGGTGGCCAGCGTGTACCAGAAGATCTGCGCGGCGACCTGGGGCGCGGTGCGTACCACGGGCAGCATCGGGACGTCGGCGGCGGCGTAGTCCTCCTTGTAGCGGAACGCCAGCGCCCAGGTGTGGGGCGGCGTCCAGAGGAAGACGACGGCGAACAGGATGAACGGCGGCCAGGCGATCGAACCGGTCACGGCCGTCCAACCGATGAGGGGCGGGAAGCAGCCGGCGATGCCGCCCCAGACGATGTTCTGGGAGGTGCGGCGCTTCAACCACATGGTGTAGACGAACACGTAGAACGCGTTTGCCACCAGCGCGAGGATGGCCGAGAGCCAGTTGGCGCCGAAGCCGAGCACGAGCGTGGCCAGCACGCCCAGCACCACGCCGAAGGCCAGCGCGTTGCGGGTGGAGACCTGGTGGCGCGGCACGGGCCGACGGCGGGTGCGGCGCATGATCTCGTCGATGTCGGCGTCGAGCACGCAGTTGAAGGTGTTGGCGGAGCCGGCTGCGAACATGCCGCCGAGCATCGTCCAGGCGATCAACTGCCACGGGGGCAGGCCCCCCGCAGCCAGGAACATGGCGGGGACCGTCGTGACCAGCAGCAGTTCGATGATGCGGGGCTTCGTCAGTGCGACGTATGCCTTCACCACGTCGCCGAAACCCGCTCCTACAGGCTGGGCCTGAGCCTCGACCGCCAACGCACACCTCTGATCCGACTGAACACGTACCTCCGTGGCAGTGTATCCGCGTTTTCGCGGCAGACCTAAGCTGCGTAGTCAGCGCCCACGCCTCGGATGTCGATTCCCTTCCCCACCTCACTGGGTGGGGTTAGTGTTGTCCCTGATGAACGCCTACAACAATCCCCTGCGCAATCCACAGGATCGGCGCCTGCCTCGGATCGCCGGCCCGTGCGTGCTCGTGATCTTCGGTGTCACCGGTGACCTGTCCCGGAAGAAGCTCATGCCGGCGGTCTACGACCTCGCCAACCGCGGCCTCCTCCCACCGGGCTTCGCGTTGGTCGGCTTCGCCCGCCGCGACTGGGCGAACCAGGACTTCGCACAGCAGGTGCATGACGCGGTCAAGGAGAATGCGCGCACCGAGTTCCGCGAGGAGGTCTGGGAGCAACTCCTGGAGGGCATCCGCTTCGTGTCGGGCTCCTTCGACGATGACGCCGCCTTTGCGCGGCTGGGCGAGACGATCCGCGAGCTCGACGAGACCCGCGGCACCGGCGGCAACCACGCGTTCTACCTGTCGATCCCGCCGTCGGGCTTCGAGACGGTGATGACCATGCTGCGCAAGCATGGCCTCACCGAGGGTGGCGAGGACAACTGGAACCGCGTCGTCATCGAGAAGCCGTTCGGCCACGATCTGCAATCGGCCAAGGAACTCGACGACGTGGTCAGTGCCCTCTTCGAGCCCCACGAGGTGTTCCGCATCGACCACTACCTGGGCAAGGAGACGGTCCAGAACATCTTGGCGTTGCGGTTCGCGAACCAGATGTTCGAGCCCATCTGGAACAACCACTACGTCAGCCACGTGGAGATCACGATGGCCGAGGACATCGGCATCGGCGGCCGCGCCGGCTACTTCGACGGCATCGGCATCGCCCGCGACGTGATGCAGAACCATCTCCTGCAGTTGCTGGCGCTGGCAGCGATGGAGGAGCCCACCAGCTTCGAGGCCTCACAGCTACGCACTGAGAAGAAGAAGGTGCTGGCCGCGGCCCGGGTCCCCGAGCCCTACGACCTCCACACCGCCCGCGGCCAGTACGCGGCCGGGTGGCAGGGCGGCAAGCCGGTCATCGGTTACCTCGAGGAGGAGGGCGTGTCCGCGGATTCGGGCACCGAGACCTATGCCGCGATCCGCGTCGACATCGACAACCGACGGTGGGCCGGCGTCCCCTTCTACCTGCGGACCGCCAAGCGGCTGCCGCGGCGCGTGACGGAGGTGGCGCTCAGCTTCAAGCGGGCCCCGCACCTGCCGTTCACGGCCACGGACACCGAGGAACTCGGCACCAACGCCCTGGTGATGCGCATCCAGCCCGACGAGGGCGTCACCCTGCGCTTCGGCGCGAAGGTGCCGGGCACCCAGATGGAGATCCGCGAGGTGTCGATGGATTTCGGCTACGGCGGCTCCTTCACCGAATCATCCCCCGAGGCCTACGAACGCCTCATCCTCGACGTCCTCCTCGGTGATCCGCCGCTGTTCCCGCAGCAGGAGGAGGTTGAGCTCAGCTGGAAGATCCTCGACCCCGTCCTCGAGTACTGGGCCTCGCTCGACGAGCAGCCCGAGCAGTACGAGGCCGGCACCTGGGGCCCCCGCTCGGGCCTCGAGATGCTGGCCCGCGACGGTTTCAAGTGGCGTCGGCCTTAAGGAGTAGTGCCATGATCACCGAACTGACCGACACCTCGAGCCGCGACATCGCCGCGGCCCTCATCAAGGCCCGCCGCACCGTCGGCACCGCCTCCGGCCTCGTGCTGACCCTGCTCATCGTCACCGACGGCGAGCACTTCGACGAGGTGCTCGCCGCGGCCCAGGCCTCCGCCACCGCGCACCCGTCGCGCGTCATCGTGGTGACCTACGTCGATGCCGAGAAACCTCAACTCGACGCCACCATCCAGGTGGGCGAGGGCCATCCGGGAGACCTGCTGATCCTGCGTCTCCATGGCCGGCTGCGCGAGCACGGCGATTCCATCTGCCTGCCGCTGCTGCTGCCGGACTCCCCCACCATCGTGTGGTGGCCCAACAACGCCCCGGACAACCTCGCGCTGGACCCGATCGGCTCACTCGCCGACCGCCGCATCACTGATGCAGCCAGCGCCCCGGATCCGCAGGAAGCCCTCATCCGACGCGCCCGCAACCACGCCGCCGGCGACACCGACCTCACCTGGACCCGGCTCACCCGGTGGCGCGCGTTGCTGGCCGCCTCCCTGGAGCAGACCAGGGCCACCATCACCGGCGCCTGCGTGCGCTCGGCGCCGGACAACGCGCCGGCCACCCTCCTCGCGGCCTGGCTCAGCGACCGCCTCGGCGTGGACGTCACGCGCGTCGACGGCGACGGGATCGGCGTCAACGAGGTGGTGCTGAACACCGACGACGGCGACATCGTGCTGAGCCGCGTGCGCGAGGGCACCGCCCATTACCGGGTGCCCGGCGAACCAGAGCGCAGCGTCGCCCTACGCCGCCGCCCGCTGACCGACCTCCTCACGGAGGAACTGCAGCGCATGGACGCCGACGACATCTTCGAGCGGACCGTCCAGAAGGTTCTCGAGGATTCGGAGGCGAGCTAGATGTTCACCCGCGTGGTGCGGCTCAAGGACGCCGCAGACGTCAGCCGCGTCGTGGCTGAGCGGCTACTGGCGCGCATGATCGACCTCCAGGGCAAGCAGGACACCGTGCACATCTGCCTCACGGGCGGCAACGCGGCCAATGCCATGTACGAGGAGCTGGCCACCCTCGTCGAGGGATCGGAGTTGGATGCCTCGCGCCTCCAACTGTGGTGGGGCGACGAGCGGTTCGTCCCGGCGACCGACCCTGAGCGGAACTCGCAGCAGGCCATCAGCCGACTGGCGCGCACGGTGTCGATCAAGTCGGCCGACACCCACATGATGGCGGCCAAGGACGGCCGCAAGGACAGCCACGAATCCGCCGCGGAGTACGAGGCGGAGTTGGGCGACACCAGCTTCGACATCACGCTGCTGGGCATCGGCGAGGACGGTCATGTGGCGTCCATCTTCCCGAACCACCCCAGCTTCGAGGTGACGGGCCGGGCAGTCATCGGCGTCGAGGACAGCCCCAAGGAGCCGACCGAGCGCATCTCGCTGACCATCCCCACGCTGAACCGCGCGGACGAGGTGTGGATGATGGCCACCGGTGAGGCCAAGGCAGCTGCCGTGGCACGCTCGCTCAGCGGGGACGAGTCGGTCCCCGGAGCCCATGTGCAGGGCCGGGTGGCGACGTACTGGTTCCTGGACGCAGGCGCTGCGGCCGGTCTCCCGGCGCAGTACGCCTGCACGTTCTGATCGTCAGTAGATGACCTCGCCCGCGGCGCGGCGGGCGCGGAGTGCAGTGACGGCCTCTTCCAGGATCTGGGCGGCCTCGGCGTCGGTGCGACGCTCCTTCACGTAGGCCAGGTGCGTCTTGTAGGGAACGATCTTCGGCGGCGGAGGGGGGTTGTCCTGGTCCATGTTCGCCGGGAGGCCGCACCGCGGGCAGTCCCACGATTCGGGAACCTGGGCATCTGCCGCGAACGCCGGGCTGGTCACGTGACCGCCAGCGCAGAAATACGACACATGCATACGGGGTGCTGCTTCGCCGCGCTCGGCCTCTCCCATGGGACCTGCGCCGACCCGGCTACCACGAATGGCGTTGCCACCTGCCACTTTGCTGTTCTCCTACTACGAGGTTGTGATGATTGAGGGTGTGATGATCAGGCGCCGATGCGGTACAGCACCAGCAGACCGATGATGGTCAGGAGCCATACGAGTGCAAGCACCACGGTGATCCGGTCGAGCCGGCGTTCGGCGGTGGACACGCCACCCATCGAAGTCGACATACCGCCACCGAACAGATCAGACATTCCGCCGCCACGGCCTTTGTGGAGGAGGACGGTGGCCGCAAGGAGGATACTGAGGATCACGACAATGACCGACAGCGTCATAATGGGCCAAGACACCAAGGGGACAATCACGGGTCATAGCCTAACCGACAAGGTCGAATTATCCACATCGGGGACAGCCGGGAATGAGCGTTCTCGTTGGTTGAGCCTGTGAGGCCTGCGAACAGGTCGAAACCCGGTGGGCTGACAGGCAGGCTGCTTGTCAGCTCACCGGGTTTCGACATGACCACGCTCCTCGCAAGCTCGGAGGTGGCAGGCTCAACCAGTGGGGATCAGAACTGGTAGAAGCGCACGATCGCCGCGAACTCCTCCGGCTGGAGGCTCGCCCCGCCGACGAGGGCGCCGTCGATGTCGGGCTGGCCCATGATCTGGGCCACGTTGCCGGACTTCACGGAGCCGCCGTACTGGATGCGCACGGACTCGGCGGTGGCCTCGTCGTAGAGTTCGGCGACCTCCTTGCGGATGGCGCCGCACACCTCCTGGGCGTCGTCCGGGGTGGCGACCTCGCCGGTGCCGATGGCCCAGACGGGCTCGTAGGCGATCACGAGGCCGGCGACCTGCTCGGCCGTCAGGTTGGCGAGCGTACCGCGCACCTGGCCCAGGGTGTACTCGACGTGCTCACCGGCCTTGCGGATGTCGAGGCCCTCCCCCACGCAGATGATGGGGGTCATGCCGGCGGCCAGCACCTTGGCGGCCTTGGCGTTGATGAGCGCGTCGTCCTCGCCGTAGTACTGGCGGCGCTCGGAGTGGCCGACGATGACGTACTGCACGCCGAGCTTCGACAGCATGGTGGTCGAGATTTCGCCGGTGTAGGCGCCGTTGTCGTGCTGCGACACGTTCTGGGCACCGAGGCCGAACTTCAGGCGGTCACCGTCGATGAGGGTGCGCACGGTGCGGAGATCGGTGAAGGGGACGCACAGCACGGCGTCGGACTTCTCCGGATCCCATTCCTTGTCGACTAGGGTGAAGTGGAGCTTCTCCACGAGGCCGGTGGCCTCGATGTGGTCGATGTTCATCTTCCAGTTGCCGGCCATGATGGGCTTGCGGGTCATCAGTTCTTACCTTCCAGGACGGAGATGCCGGGCAGTTCCTTGCCCTCGAGGAATTCCAGCGACGCGCCGCCGCCGGTGGAGATGTGGCCGAACTCGTCGTCGGCGTGGCCGAGTGAGCGCACGGCGGCCGCGGAGTCGCCGCCGCCGACGACCGAAAGGCCGTCGACCTCGGTGAGGGCCTTGGCGACGGCTGCGGTGCCCTTCGCCAGCTCGTCGATCTCGAACACGCCCATGGGGCCGTTCCAGAAGACGGTCTTGGCGCCCTTGATGGCGTCGGCGAACAGCTTCTCGGTCTCGGGGCCGATGTCGAGGCCCATCTGGTCGCTGGGGATGTCGTCGACGGAGACGACGTCGACATCACCGTTGACGGTGCGGGCGTCGAAGTCCATGCCCTCGGCGATGCGGACGTCGACCGGCAGGAGGATGGTCTTGCCGGCAGCCTCGGCCTGGGCGAGGTACTCGCGGCAGGTGTCGAGGTTGTCCTTGTCCAGCAGTGAGGTGCCGACGTCCTTGCCCTGCGCATTGAGGAACGTGTAGGCCATGCCGCCGCCGATGACCAGGGTGTCGGCGACCTTCAGGAGGTTGTCGATGACCTTGAGCTTGTCGGCGACCTTGGCGCCGCCGAGCACGACGACGTAGGGGCGCTCCGGGTCCTCGGTGAGCTGCTTGAGGACCTTGACCTCCTTGGAGACCAGCTCGCCGGCGGCGTTCGGCAGCAGCGAGGCGACGTCGTAGACGGAGGCCTGCTTGCGGTGCACGACGCCGAAGCCGTCGGAGACGAACAGGTCGCCGAAGGCGGCGTACTTCTCCGCGAGCGCCTTGCGCTCGGCCTCGTCCTTCGATTCCTCGCCGGGCTCGTAGCGCACGTTCTCCAGCAGGGCGACCTCACCGTCGGCCAGGGAGTCGACGGTGGCCTTGGCGGACTCGCCGACCACGTCGGTGGCTGCCTTGACCTCGGTGCCGAGCAGTTCGCCGAGGCGGGCGGCCACGGGGGCCAGGGAGTACTTGGGGTTGGCCTCGCCCTTGGGGCGGCCCAGGTGGGCCATGATGACGGTGCGGGCGCCGGCTTCGCGCAGTGCCTTCAGGGTGGGCAGCGCGGCCTTGATGCGGCCGTCGTCGGTGATGTTCTTGTCGGCGTCCAGCGGGACGTTGAAATCGCAGCGGATGAGTACCCGCTTGCCGGACAGATCGCCCAGCTCAGCAACGGACTTCACTTCGGTCCTCTTTCTCTTCGGATTCCTTGTAGGTGACGACGGCCCTGCAACCCCGTGAGGGGCCGCAGGGCCGTCGGCTAAGCCACGAGAGTGGGTTTGATCAGAGCTTCGAGCCGACCAGGACGGTCAGGTCGACGAGGCGGTTGGAGTAGCCCCACTCGTTGTCGTACCAGCCGAGCACCTTGACCTGGTTGCCGATCACCTTGGTGAGCTGCGCGTCGAAGATGCAGGAGGCGGGATCGGTCTCGATGTCCTTGGACACGATGGCGTCCTCGGTGTAGACGAGGACCTTGCCGTCGGCGGCCTTCTTGACGATCTCGTTGATCTCCTCGACGGAGGTCTCACGGCTGGCCTCGAAGGTGAGGTCGGTGGCGGAACCGGTCGGGGTGGGAACACGCATGGCGTAGCCGTCGAGCTTGCCCTTGAGTTCGGGGAGCACGAGGGCGACGGCCTTGGCGGCACCGGTGGTGGTGGGGACCATGTTCAGGGCGGCGGCGCGGGCGCGACGCAGATCCTTGTGGGGGGCGTCCTGCAGGTTCTGGTCTGCGGTGTACGCGTGGATGGTGGTCATGAGGCCCTTGACGATGCCGATGCCGTCGTTGAGCGCCTTGGCCATCGGGGCGAGGCAGTTGGTGGTGCAGGACGCGTTGGAGATGATGTTGTGGTTCTCAGCGTCGTACAAGTCGTCGTTGACGCCCATGACGATGGTGATGTCCTCGTTCTTGGCGGGAGCCGAGATGAGGACCTTCTTGGCGCCGGCGTCGAGGTGCGCCTTGGCCTTGGTGGCGTCGGTGAAGAAACCGGTGGACTCGATGACGATGTCGACGCCGAGGTCCGACCAGGGGAGGTTGGCGGGGTCCTTCTCGGCGAAGGCCTTGATCTCCTTGCCGTCGATGATGAGGGCGTCGTCGTCGTAGCTGATCTCGCCGTCGAAGCGACCAAGGATCGAGTCGTACTTGAGCAGGTGGGCCAGGGTCTTGTTGTCGGTCAGGTCGTTGACGGCAACGACATCAAGATCTGCACCCGCGGCGACGAGCGCGCGGTAGTAGTTACGGCCGATGCGGCCAAAGCCGTTGATTGCAACCTTTACGGTCATGAGGATTGAATCCCTTTCGAGCTACCGAGCGCACGAATGCGCAGTTGGACACCTTCATCCTAACGACTTGCTCATCTCGGGCAAGACGGGGGTCGGTATTGGTGTGCGGTTTTTCAGCCGTCCTGGAGGTCTGCAGGCAGGCTGGCCTCCGTCGTCGGAACCCCCCGCTCCTCCGCCACCTTGTCAGCAGTGGCAAGCAGCCTACGGATCCGCCCTGCAATGGCGTCCTTGGTCAGCGGTGGCTCGTGCAGGCGGCCCAGTTCCTCGAGGCTTGCCTGGCGATGCTGCAGGCGCAGGGTGCCGGCGGCGCGGAGGTGGTCCGGCACCTCGTCGCCGAGGATCTCCATGGCGCGCTCGACGCGGGCGCTGGCCGCGACGGCGGCGCGGGCCGAGCGGCGCAGGTTGGCGTCGTCGAAGTTGGCGAGCCGGTTGACGGAGGCGCGGACCTCTCGGCGGCGGCGGCGCTCCTCCCAGAGGATGCGGGTCTCGCCGGCACCCATGCGGGTGAGCAGTTCGGCGATGTGGTCGCCGTCGCGGATGACGGCGCGCTCCACACCGCGGACCTCGCGGGACTTGACGGCGACGCCCAGCCGACGCGCGGTGCCGATGAGGGCCAGGGAGGCCTCGGAGCCGGGGCAGGTGATCTCCAGCGACATGGAGCGGCCGGGCTCGGTGAGCGAGCCGCGGGCGAGGAAGGCGCCGCGCCAGACGGCCACGGCATCCGCGACGGAGCCGCCGACGACGATGGGCGGCAGGCCGCGCACGGGCCTGCGGAGCTGGTCGACCAGGCCGGTCATGCGGGCGAGTTGCTCACCGCCCTGCACGGCGCGCACCGTGTAGCGGGGGCCGCGCCGGATCCCGGACGCGTTGATCACGAGCAGGTCGGTGTCGATGTCGTACAGGTCAGCGATGAAGCTGCGCAGCCGGCGTGCGGCGGCGCCGGTGTCGAGTTCGGCCTCGACGACGATGCGCCCGCCCACGAGGTGCAGCCCCCCGGCGAAGCGCAGCATCGCCGCGACCTCCGCCCGCCGCACGGACGGGTGGGGCGCGACGACGGAGGCCAGCTCGGCCTTCACCTTCTGCGTCAGAGCCATGTGGGGAAGTCTGCCACACCCGCCCAGCAGCCCGCCGGGCCCGTTGGCGGTCAGGGGGCGATGACCTCGCTGAACACCGAGGCCAAGCGGTGCCGGTCGTGGGTGGCGGTGCCGTCGTGGGAGGCCACGTCGGCACGCACCAGGCGCCCGCCGAGCGACTGGACGTAGCCCTCGATGTGCTCGTCGTCCTCGGTGAAGTTGGTGTCGGCGACCACGACGTCGAGGCGCAGGCCGGGGGCGTGCTCGGCGAGCAGTTCGATGTGCCTGGCCGCGGAGAAGCCGTCGGTCTCGGCCGCCGAGGTGATGTTGAGCACGAGTATCCGCTGCGCCTTCGTGGTGACGATGGCCTGGGCGAGGTCCGGTACGAGAAGGTGCGGGATCACGGACGTGAACCAGGAGCCGGGGCCGAGCACGACGGAATCCGCGGCCATGATGGCGTCGACCGCCTCCCGGCGGGCCGGCGGCTTGTCGGGGACGAGCCGGACGCGCTGCACCTCGGAGCGGGTCTTGGCGACGGTGGCCTGGCCGGTGAGGGTGCACACCTCGTCGGGCGCGAGGGGATCGAGCCCGAGGACGTCGGCCTCGATCTCGAGGGGGATGGAACTCATGGGCAGCACGCGGCCGCGGGTGCGGAGGAGGTCGCCCACCATGTCGAGACCTTCGACGGGATCCTCGAACTGCTGCCAGAGGCCCGCGATGAGCAGGTTGCCGATGGCGTGGCCGGCGAGGGGTCCGTCGCCGGAGAAGCGGGACTGCAGGACGTTGGCCCAGGTGCGGCCGGCGTGGTCGTCGGAGCAGAGGGCGGCCAGCGCCATGCGCAGGTCACCGGGCGGGAGGCAGTTGAACTCCTCGCGGAGGCGCCCGGAGGAGCCCCCGTCATCTGCGACGGTGACGACCGCGGTGAGTTGGTCGGTGACGCGGCGCAGCGCTGTCAGGGACGCGGCCAGGCCGTGGCCGCCCCCGAGGGCAACCACGCGTGGGAGGGCCTGCATGGTCACTCCTTCCCCAGATCGCGGTGGAGGACGGTCGTCGGGAAGCCGTTTTCACGCAGCCGCAGCGACAGTTCCTCACTCATGCAGGTGGAGCGGTGCTTTCCGCCGGTGCAGCCGACGGCGACGGTCACTTGGCGTTTGCCCTCGTTGAGGTAGCCGGGCGCGACCGTGGCGAGCAGTTCGATCATGTGCTCCTGGAACCTCTGTGCGGCGTCATGCTTGAGCACGTACTGGGCGACGTCCTTGCTGAGGCCGGACTTCGGGCGGAGTTCGGGGATCCAGAAGGGGTTGGGCAGGAAGCGCACGTCGAAGACCATGTCGGCGTCGACGGGCACGCCGTTCTTGAAGCCGAAGGAGATCAGCGCGATCTTGAGCTTGTCGGTGGTCTCGTTGCCGAAGTGGTTGGCGACGCGCTGGGTGAGTTGGCGGGCCGAGAGGCGGGTGGTGTCGACGACGATGTCGGCGGTGGCGCGGATCTCGGCCAGCAGGCGCCGCTCGCGCTCGATGCCCTCGATCAGCCGATCGCCGCCCTGCAGCGGCAGGGGCCGACGGTTGGATTCCTGGCGTTGGACGATCACGTCGTCGTCGGCCTCGAGGAACACGGTGGTGATGCGGGCGCCGCGGGCCCGCAGCTCCTGGAGCGCCTCCGGCAGCTGCTCGAACTGCTCGCGGCTGCGCACGTCGGCCACGACGGCCACGCGCGCCACGCCGTCCCGCTTGAGCGTCTCGGCGAGGCTGGGCAGCATGACGGGTGGGAGGTTGTCGACGGTGAACCAGCCGAGGTCCTCCATGGTGTGGGCGGCCGTGCGTCGCCCAGCACCGGACAGGCCGGTGATGATGGCGAACTCGGGGTGAGCGACGTCGGTCATGCCCCCACCCTAGTGGCCGCCCGCGGAGATATCCTCCCGGCCTGACAGTCACGTACGCGCACGACTCGGTCGCCGACGACGGAACGCTCGCGCTGGCCACCGGGACGGCGGTCGGCCCGGGCGGGCTGGTACAGGGCCCGCACTTCTTCTCCGGGTTCGCGCTCGACGCCGAGCAGTGTGCCCGCGGCATCCTCGCCGTCGCCAACGTGGCGGCAACCAGTTCTACACACGGATCCAGTGGAGCTCGCTGGACCCGGTGGTCCGAGCCCGAACTCCGCCCCGAAACAATCTGCATCAGAGTGCACGCAGGGCTTGTTTTGTCGCATAGCTGAGCTATTATTATTAGCATGGAAATGCGGACGGCGCGGGAGCTCGCAGATGAGCTGCTGATGGAAGACTTGGCGGAGCGCCGTGCCCGCGCCAACAAGGTGGTCCTTGTCGCCGAGCTGGCTGAGCACTACATCCTGCCCGACGGCGCAGAGGCCAACCATGGAGTCATGGTGGATGCCCTGTGTGAGGAGGTCTATCCGTTCGGTGGGCCAGAGGCGCCCAACATCTCGGAGTTCACCGCGTTGGAGATCGCCGCGCTGCTGCGGATCTCGAAGGCCAAGGCTGCGGTCATGATCGAGGGCGCGGTGCATCTCAAGTGGCAGTTGCCGGCGCTGTTCGACAAGGTGCGCCGCCTGCTGATCGACGCCGACCGGGCCGTGCAGGCCTCGTATGCGGTGGCCCACCTCCCGCGGGAGCTGGCACAGGTTGCCATTCAGCGGTGGTCACTCACCCAGGAGCGCTATTCCTGGACAGGAGCCTTCAAGAAGCTGGACGAGTTGATCGCGGAGGTGGAGCCCTTCCGCGCCGAGGATGAGGCCATGGCGTTGGAGCAGCGCAAGGCGAAGGTCTCGGTGGGCGGCAAGGCGGCCGACTTCTCCGCATTGGGCTACGTCGAGGCCACCGTCGACGTGATCGACGCCAAGCTCTTCGACGCGGCGCTGAGCCAAATCGCCGAACTCCTGAAGAAGGTGCAGGGCGATGAGTCGGCCCTCGACGTGCGGCGGGCGAAGGCGTTCGGGGTGTTGTCGCGCCCCGCCTACGCCCTCGCGCTGATCCAGCAGGGCGCCCAAAACTTCCCTCAAGGCAAGCTACCCGTCGAGCCCTTGGGCGACGATGGGCTCCCGCTCCACGGCCCGGCCGAGCGCTACCTCCCGGCCGGCTGTGCAGGGCACGTGTGCGGCACCATCGACGTGCCTCTGGACCGGCTGCTGCCCAAGGTCAACCTCGACGTGGTGATTGAGGCCGACGCGGTCGGCTCCACCGGCATCGCCCGCATCGACGACGCCGTCCACATCACCGTCGACACCCTCGGCGAGGTCCTCGACGGCAAGTCCGTGCGGCTGCAGCCGGTGATCGACCTGCCGCGGATGCCGGCAGAGGACCAGTACCGGCCCAGCGTCGCCATGCGGCGGGCCGTCCTCACCAGATGGCGCGCAGAGTGCTTCCCCTTCTCGAACTCCAGATCGATCAAGAAGGACCTCGACCACATTCTGGCCTGGTTCAAGAAGCGAGGCCCCGGCCAGACGAACCTCGACAACCTCGTCCCACTCCCGCGGAAACTGCACCGGGCGAAGACCGCCGGGTTGTGGATGCTGTTCATGGATGAGTACGGCCGTGCCATCTGGACGAGCCCGTTGGGGTTCCGCTACGTGGTCACCCCGTACGGCACCGAACCGTTGCTCTCACTGAGCCGCTACGGCCGCGACTACGAGCGCGCCCGAAGATCCCGAGCCGGCGCGCCTGCCGCCTGAAGCTAGCCATCCTCCGGCAGTCCGCGCGCGTGCAGGGCCTCGCCGGTGCGCTGGGCGTAGGCCACGGCATTGACGACGGCAGGGGTGAGCAGCAGCGCAAGGTTGCGCTCCTTGCCGCGCGCCCGTGCCGCGGCGCGGGCGTCCTCGATGGAACCGGCGAGGAACGGGATGGAGCGCAGCATCAGCGCGACCATCAGGGCGACGCCGTCGGGGTTGATCCGCACGTACTTCAGCACCTGGAGCCCGCGGGTGAGCGCGTCGAGCAGGTCCGCCGTCGAGGTGGTGAGCGTCAGCATCCGGGCGGCGAGGATGGCCAGCAGCATGTTGCCCGGCGTGACGAAGGCGGCCTCGAGCCGGAACCCGATGAGTTGGTAGACCGTCAGCAGCGCGAGGAAGAACCAGATGTAGGTGCCGAAGTTGAAGATCTTGCGGACCCCGAGGCCCGAACTCAGCAGGGCGACGAGCACGAGGACCAGCGCGGCGAGGGTGGCCCACCACGAGAAGATGAAGATGGGCGGCAGCGCGAGGGCCAGCAGGAGGAGGTACTTCATCCCCACGGGAGTCCTGAAGAGCCAACCGTCGCCGGGCTCGAAGACGCCCAGAATGCTGGTGTGGGCGCTCATGCCCGCACCGCGTCGGCCATGGCCCGGGCGTAGAAGTCGACGGTCTCGCGCGGCTCACCGTCTGCGATGATGCGCCCGCCGTCGACGACGATGACCCGCTGGGCGTCGAGGGCCACGTCGAGGTCGTGGGTGGAGAAGATGACCTGCTGTTCCAGTTCGGCGAAGACGCGGCGCAGCATGAGTTTGTTGCGCAGGTCGAGCAGCGTGGTGGGCTCGTCTGCCACGACGATGGCCGGCTCGATCGAGAGCACGCTGGTGAGCGCCACGAGTTGGCGCTCACCCCCGCTGAGGTCGTAGATGGACTGATGCGCAACGTGCCCGATGCCGCGCTCCTCCAGCAGGGCGTGGGCCCTGGCGGTGCGTTGCTTCCGGTCACGGATGCGGCCGCGGAGGCTCAACTCGATGTCCTCGACCGGGGTCGACATGAGGAGCTGGGCGAGCGGGTCGGTGAAGATGAAGCCCACCTTCTGCCGCACCGCCTTGCCGTCCTTGTCCGCGTCGAGCCCGTCCACCAGCACCTGCCCGGAGGTGACGGTGCGCAGGCCGTTGAGCAGCCGCAGCAGCGTGGACTTGCCGGAGCCGTTGGCACCGATGACCGCGATGCGCCGCTCCCCCAGGTCGAGGTTGACGTCGTCGAGCAACACCCGGTCGGGGTCGCCCTGCCTGGGGGCAGGCACGACCACGCGGACGTCGCGGAGTTGGATCATCGCCCCAGCAGCCTCGGGAACGCCTTGTGCACGGCGATGGCGATGAGGACGGCGAGGAGGGACTTGGCGGCGTCCCAGATCCAGAACGGCATGTCGACGGTGAGCACGGCCTCGAGGAACGGCTTGTCGAGGTAGTTGGCCGCCCAACCCACGCCGATGGGCAGGATCACCAGGTAGCGGGCGGCGAGGCAGCCGAGGAAGAACCAGCCCGCGGTCAGGGCTGACAGCCCCTTGCGCAGCGCCCACTTGGCCACGAAGCCGACGAGGATGGACGAGAGCACGAAGGACATCAGGTAGCCACCCGTCACTCCCAGCATGACGCCGAGGCCGGCCTTGCCACCCGCGAACACGGGCAGCCCGGCGGCGCCGACGACGAGGTAGAGCAGCACCGCGGCCGCTCCGCGCCAGGGCCCGAGGACCAGCGCAGCGAGCGCCACGCCGAGGGTCTGCAGCGTGAAGGGAACAGGCCCGAACGCCACGTTGACCTGCGACAGCGCAGACAGGAGCGCCGCGAACACGGCGACGTAGGCGAGGTCGGCGGGCGCGAGCGACTTGGCGCGCGGCGCGGCGGTGGTGGACATGGATGTCTCCTTCATGACTCGGTGAGCCTAATCCAAGCATCCATTTGAACGCTGTTCAACTCGACCCGTTGGTCGAGTCCCGCCTCCGAGCTTGCGAGGAGCGCGGTCGGGTCGAAACCGCCAGGCGTACGTTCGGCCTCCTTGTCTGCTCGCGGGTTTCGACACGTTGCGACGCTCGTTCCTTGCGGGCAGTGGCCCAACCGGCGTGGAACGGCTTTACGTCTCAGTGACCTCGCCGGTGGTGAGGTTGACCGCCTCTCCTCCGGTGTCGGCGACGGCGGCCTTGACCGAGGCGGCCAGCCTCGGGCCGAAACCGGGCACCTGGGCGATCTCCTCGACCGTGGCCAGGCGCAGCTTGCGCATCGAGCCGAAGTACTTCAGCAGCGCCTTGCGGCGCAACTCACCCAGGCCGGGCACGCCGTCGAGGACGGATTCGACGACGGTCTTGGCGCGGCGGGAACGGTGGTGGGTGATCGCGAAGCGGTGGGCCTCGTCGCGCAGGCGCTGCAGGAGGTAGAGCCCTTCGGAGGCGCGCGGGAGGATCAGCGGGTACTCCTCCCCCGGAATCCAGACCTCCTCCAGGCGCTTGGCCAACCCGCAGAGCACGATCTCGCCCTCGAGCCCGAACTCCTCCAGCACCGCCGCGGCGGCGTTGACCTGCGGCAGCCCACCGTCGACGACGATCAGCGCAGGCGCATACGAGAAGCGGGCGGCCTCGCCGGTGGTGGCGTCGACCTTGACCTCGGAGGCGCGGTCGTCGACCAGACGACGCAGGCGACGGGTGAGCACCTCCGTCATGGCCGCGACGTCGTTGGAGCCCTCGAAGCTCTTGATGATGAAGCGCCGGTACTCGCCCTTGCGCGGGAGCCCGTCCTCGAACACCACCATCGAGCCGACGGTTTCGGTGCCCATGGTGTGCGAGATGTCGTAGCACTCGATGCGCAGTGGCGGCTCCTCCATCCCCAGGGCTTCGGCGACCTCGTCGAGGGCCTGCGCGCGGGTGGTGAGGTCGGTGGAGCGGCGCAGCTTGGCCTGCTCGAGCGCCATCTGGGCGTTCTTGACGACGGTGTCGAGCAGCGCACGCTTCTCGCCGCGCAGGGGGACGCGGATGTCGACCTTGGCGCCCCTCCGGTCCGACAGGTGCGCGATGAGCGTGTCCTCGGCCTCGACCGACGACAGGATGTGCGGCGGAATCTCCAGGTCGTCGGTGTAGAGCTGCTCGAGGAACGCCTCCAGGAGCTCGGTGAGCGAGCGGTCGTCGGCGCGGTCGGCGATCCAGCCGCGCTCGCCGCGGATGCGGCCGTCGACGACGTGGAAGACCTGCACGGCCACCTGGTGCCCGTCGTCGGCCAGGCCCACGATGTCGACGCGGAGGCCGTCGGAGAGCACGACGGAGTTCTTTTCCTGGACCTTCTTGAGCGCGGCCAGGGAGTCGCGCAGGACGGCGGCGCGCTCGAAGTTGAGATCCGCGGAGGCCTGGTACATGTCGCGCTCGATGCGCCCAATGATGCCGCCGGTCTGGCCAGCCATGAAGGAGCAGAAGTCCTCGGCGATCTCGCGGTGCTCCTCGGCGCTCACCCGGCCGACGCACGGTGCGGAGCACTTGCCGATGTCGCCCAGCAGGCAGGGGCGCCCGGCGGACCGGGCGCGGTTGAACACGCCTTGGGTGCAGGAGCGCATGGGGAACACGCGCAACAGGAGGTCCACGGTCTCGCGGATGGCCCACGCCTGGCCGAAGGGGCCGAAGTAGCGCACACCGCGCTTCTTCGCGCCGCGGCCGACGAAGACCCGGGGGTACTCCTCGTTCATCGTGACGGCGAGCCAGGGGTAGGACTTGTCGTCGCGGTACTTCACGTTGAACCGCGGGTCGAACTGCTGGATCCACGTGTACTCGAGTTGGAGCGCCTCGAGTTCGTTGCGCACCACCGTCCATTCGACCTTGTTCGCGGTGCGCACCATCGTCTGGGTGCGGAAGTGCAGTGCCGCGGGGTCCGCGAAGTAGGAGTTCAGGCGCTGACGCAGGTTTTTTGCCTTGCCCACGTAGAGGACGTGACCGAACGCATCGAAGAACCGGTACACCCCGGGGTCCGTGGGGATGCTGCCCGGGCTTGGGCGGTAGCTCGCGGGATCGGCCATGCAGGCCAGCCTACTCAGCCCGCCCATGACCTAAGCTGACGGCATGACCAGGAGCCGCGGAGACCAGGCGCCCACGACCCGCCAGGAGCTGGCAGGCCGGATCCGGCAATGGCAGAAGCGGCGCCGCATCGCGTTCTGGGTGCGCGTGACAACCCTGATCGTCGCGTTCTCCCTCGCCATCCCCGCGACGGCGCTGTTGCTGGGACAGATCAACTTGATGCGTGAGGACTTCATCCCCCAGCGCCACGTGCCCGGCGCCAACGGTTCGATCACCATCACCACGCCCGACACCTACGTGCTCGTGCGGTACGAGGACGACCTCCCGGAGGGCTGCACGGTCGTCCACAACGAGGGCTACGCTCTCCTGCTCAGCCAGTGGCGCTTTGGCTCCCACCCCGAGGGCCGGCAGTTCTACGCCGAACCCGGCCGCTACGACGTGACCTGCGACGGTGGCCAGGACGGCGTCGTGGCCCTCAGCCGCGTGGAGTACGAGCGCTCGCTCGGCGGGCCATGGCGCCTCGACAACCCGGCCTGGCCGATGTTCATCGGCGCCCTCGTGCTGTTCTATGGCGGCCGGGTGGCCGCTTCCCGCATCGCTCCGGAGTCGATGCGGCCGGTGTATCCCGCCTGAGCACGGGCGGCGCTAGAGGATCTTCTTCAGGAACTCCCCCATCGCCGAACCCTTGGCCTTGGCGACCTCCTCTGGCGTGCCCGTGGCGACGACAGTGCCGCCACGCGAGCCGCCGTCCGGGCCCATGTCGATCACCCAGTCGGCGTTCTTGATCACGTCGAGGTTGTGCTCGATGGTCACGACGGTGTTGCCCTGGTCGACGAGACGCTGCAGCACGCCGAGCAATCGGCGGATGTCCTCGAAGTGGAGGCCGGTCGTCGGCTCGTCGAGCACGTAGAGGGTTCGGCCGGTGGAGCGCTTCTGGAGATCTGCGGCCAGCTTGACGCGCTGGGCCTCTCCGCCGGAGAGGGTCGTGGCAGGTTGGCCGAGGCGCACGTAGCCGAGGCCCACCTCCTCGAGCGTCTTGAGGTAGCGGGCGATGGAGTTGATGGACTCGAAGAAGCCCACCGCCTCCGAGATGGGCATGTCGAGCACCTCGGCGATGGTCTTGCCCTTGTAGTGCACCTCAAGCGTCTCGCGGTTGTAGCGGGCGCCATGGCACACCTCGCACGGCACGTAGACATCCGGCAGGAAGTTCATCTCGATCTTGATGGTGCCGTCGCCCATGCAGTGCTCGCAGCGCCCGCCCTTCACGTTGAAGGAGAAGCGCCCCGGCAGGTAGCCGCGGACCTTCGCCTCCGGCGTCTTGGCGAACAGGGCGCGCACCTTGTCGAACACGCCGGTGTAGGTGGCGGGGTTGGAGCGCGGGGTGCGGCCGATGGGCGACTGGTCCACGGAGATGACCTTGTCGATGTTCTCCAGGCCCTCGATCGACTTGTGCCGGCCGGGGACGGCCTTGGCACCGTAGATGTGCTTGGCGGCGGCGGTGTAGAGGATCGAGTTGACCAGGGAGGACTTGCCGGAGCCGGACACGCCGGTCACGGCGATGAACTGGCCGAGGTTGAAGTCGACGTCGATGCCGCGCAGGTTGTGTTCGCGGGCGCCCTTGACCTGCAGCTTCAGCCCGCTGCCGGGGCGCCGGACGGCCGGCACCGGGATCTCCAGCTTGCCGGAGAGGTAAGCGCCGGTCTTCGACTCGGGATGGTTGAGCAGTTCCTCGACGGTGCCGCTGACCACGATCTCGCCGCCGCCCTCGCCCGCACCCGGGCCGATGTCGACCGCCCAGTCGGCGTTGCGGATGGTGTCCTCGTCATGCTCGACGACGATCAGCGTGTTGCCGAGGTCGCGGAGACGGTGGAGCGTCTCGATGAGGCGCAGGTTGTCGCGTTGGTGGAGGCCGATGCTGGGCTCGTCGAGCACGTACAGCACGCCCACGAGGCCGGAACCGATCTGCGTGGCGAGGCGGATGCGTTGCGCCTCGCCGCCGGAGAGGGTGCCGGCGGCGCGGGAGAGGGTGAGGTAGTCGAGGCCGACGTCGAGGAGGAACCGCAGCCTCAGGTTGATCTCCTTGATGAGCCGCGCCGCAATGGCGGCCTCGCGCTCGTTGAGCTCGAGTTGGCCCAGGAACTCTGCTGCCTCGCCGATGGAGAGGTCCACCAGTTCCGAGATGTTCCGGTCAGCCACGGTGACGGCGAGCGAGGCCGGCTTGAGGCGGGCACCGTTGCAGGTGGCGCAGTTGATCTCGCGCATGTAGCCGCCCCAGCGGTCGCGCGCCGCGTCGGTCTCCGCCTCGTCGTGTCGGCGGCGGATGAACGGGATGATGCCCTCGTACTTCTGGGAGAAGGAGCGGACGCGGCCGAAGCGGTTGCGGTACTTGACCACGACGTTGCCCTTGGCGCCCTGCAGCAGCAGTTTGCGGACCGGGGCGGACAGGTCCTTCCACGGCGTCGAGGTGGAGAAGCCGTGCTCCTCCCCCAGCGAATCCAGGACGCGGCTGTAGTGCTGCTTGATCGTCGGGGTGGTCCACGGGGCGATGGCCCCCTCATCGAGGGAGAGGTCCTCGTTGGGGATGATCAGTTCGGGATCCGGGTCCAGCAGCGTGCCGAGGCCGGAGCAGTCCGGGCACGCACCCCACGGGCCGTTGAAGGAGAACTGGCGGGGCTCGAGCTCGTCGATGTTGACGTCGTGCTCGTTGGGGCAGCCCATCTTCTCGGAGAAGCGGCGCTCGCGTTCCGGGTCCTTCGCATCGCGGTCGACGAAGTCGATGGTGACGACGCCGCCGGCAAGCGCCAGGGCCGTCTCGACGGATTCGGTGATGCGCTGCTTGGCGTTGGGCCGCACGACAGCGCGGTCGACGACGGCGTCGATGTCGTGCTTGTAGGTCTTGGCGACCGTGGGGAGGTCGGTCAGCGGATAGGTCTCGCCGTCGATCCGGACGCGGGAGTAGCCATCCCCCGTGAGTTGGCGGAAGAGTTCGGCGTGCTCGCCCTTGCGGCCACGCACGAGCGGGGCGAGGATCTGGAAGCGGGTGCCCTCCTCCTCGCTCATCAGCCGGTCGACGATCTGCTGCGGCGTCTGCTTGCCGATGACCGCGCCACACACCTCGCAGTGCGGGACGCCGATGCGGGCGTAGAGGAGGCGGAGGTAGTCGTAGACCTCGGTGATGGTGCCCACTGTCGAGCGCGGGTTGCGCGAGGTGGACTTCTGGTCGATCGACACCGCGGGCGAGAGGCCCTCGATGAAGTCGACGTCCGGCTTGTCCATCTGCCCCAGGAACATGCGGGCGTAGGCGGACAGCGACTCCACGTAGCGCCGCTGGCCCTCGGCGAAGATCGTGTCGAATGCCAGTGACGACTTGCCCGATCCGCTGAGGCCGGTGAAGACGATGAGTGCATCGCGGGGCAGGTCGAGGGAGACATTCTTCAAGTTGTGCACGCGTGCGCCGCGGACGATGAGCCGATCATTCACGCCCGCCATGGTACGTCTTTGCTAGTTTTGTGCACATGCCGATCAATCGCCTGCCCTTTGGCGACGTGGTGAGCGCGGTGCGCGAGCACACGTCGCTCCTCCTGGGCACGACCATCGGCTACTCGGATGACGACTGGGCCACGCCCACCGGGTTGAGCGGTTGGACGAGGAGCCACGTCGCGTCCCACCTCGTCGAGGGCGCCCGATCCATGGTGCGCGTGATCGGCGAACTGCACGACGGAGTGGAGCGCGAACTCTACGGTTCGGCGCAGGAGGAGCACGACGCGATCGAACTGGGCGCGATCTCCGGCGGCCTCAACCTGCAGATCAGCCTCGACACCAGCGCCAGCGAACTGCAGGAGTTGCTCCCTGCGCTGGAAGGGGATGACCGCCTGGTCCGCCTGCGTGACGGGCACGCCATCCCAGCCAAGCACCTGCCCCACGCGCGCCTCAGCGAGGTCGGACTGCACCACTTCGACATGGACGGGCACTTCACGCCTGATCTGCTCTCCCCCGGCGTCGCGCTCGCGCTCCTGCAGTTCCACGTGGAGCGCATCGGCCACCGGGATGACTACCAGCCGCTGTGCCTGGTCGCCGATGAGGGCTACGAGGGTTCCGTGGGCCGCGCCTCTGACGCGGCGACGTTCCACGGCCCGGCCGCCGACCTCCTGGCATGGCTGATGCGCGGCGTGGAGTCGAACCGCATCTACCGCTCCGGGCAGTAACCGGGCCCAGGCCTGCAAGGCCACCTGGACACAGCGGCCACGCAATGACGTGGCTTGCGCGGCGATCGCGCTGCGGGGGCCCTTCGTCGTCGCGCAGAGCGCGACGCTCAGGGACCAGAACTGTCGGAGCGCCGGACTACGCTGGGCACCATGCGTCCGATCGAAGAACTTCAGCGCCAGGTGGCCCCCCTCGAGGTCATCTCCGAGTTCTCCCCCTCCGGCGACCAGCCGACGGCCATTGCGGAACTGGAGCGACGGGTCAACGCGGGCGAGCAGGATGTGGTGCTCCTCGGTGCCACCGGTACCGGCAAGACCGCGACTGTCGCGTGGCTCGCGGAACGGCTCCAGCGGCCGATCCTCGTGATGCAGCCCAACAAGACGCTCGCAGCCCAGTTCGCGAACGAACTGCGCGACCTGATGCCCAACAACGCCATCGAGTACTTCGTCTCCTACTACGACTACTACCAGCCGGAGGCCTACCTCCCCCAGACGGACACCTACATCGAGAAGGACTCCTCGCTCAACGAGGAGGTCGAGCGGATGCGCCACGCGGCCACCAGTTCGCTCCTCACCCGCCGCGACGTCATCGTCGTCGCCACGGTGTCGGCCATCTACGGCCTGGGCACGCCCGAGGAGTACCTGGAGCAGCGCGTCACGCTGCGCGTCGGCGACGAGTACGACCGCGACATGCTCCTGCGGCACCTGGTGGACATCCAGTACGCCCGCAACGACATCGGCGGCGGCCGCGGCACGTTCCGCGTGAAGGGCGACACCCTCGAGATCTTCCCCATGTACGAGGAGAACGCCCTGCGGGTGGAGTTCTTCGGCGACGAGGTGGAGCGCATCATGACGATGCATCCGCTCACGGGCGACATCATCCATCAGGAGGACACCGAGGCCTACGTCTTCCCCGCCACGCACTACTCGGCGGGCGCAGACCGGATGGAGCGCGCCATCGCTGGCATCGAGCGCGAACTCGAACTGCGGTTGGCGGAGTTCGAGGAGCAGGGCAAGCTCCTCGAGGCACAGCGCCTGCGCATGCGCACCCACTACGACATCGAGATGATGCGCCAGATCGGCACCTGTTCCGGCATCGAGAACTACTCCCGCCACATCGACGGCCGCGCGGCCGGCTCCGCGCCGTCGTGCCTCCTGGACTACTTCCCGGAGGACTTCGTGCTGGTCGTCGACGAGTCCCACGTCACGATCCCCCAGATCGGCGGCATGTACGAGGGCGACATGTCCCGCAAGCGCACGCTCGTCGAGCACGGCTTCCGGCTGCCCAGCGCCGTCGACAACCGTCCGCTGAAGTTCGACGAGTTCGTCGAGCGGATCGGCCAGAGCGTCTACCTGTCGGCCACCCCCGGCCCCTATGAGATGGACCGGGCCGACGGCATCGTCGAGCAGATCATCCGGCCCACGGGCCTGGTGGATCCGGAGGTCGTGCTGAAGCCCACGAAGGGCCAGATCGACGACCTGATGGCGGAGGTCAAGCTGCGCGTGGAGCGCAACGAGCGCGTGCTCGTGACCACGCTGACGAAGAAGATGGCCGAGGACCTCACCGATTACCTGATGGACCACGGCATCCGCACCCGGTACCTGCACTCGGACATCGACACCATCCGCCGCATCGAACTGCTGCGCGAACTGCGCCTCGGCGAATACGACGTGCTGGTGGGCATCAACCTGCTGCGCGAAGGCCTCGACCTCCCGGAGGTGTCGCTGGTCGCAATCCTGGATGCAGACAAGGAGGGTTTCCTCCGCTCGGAGCGTTCCCTCATCCAGACCATCGGCCGCGCCGCGCGAAACGTGGCCGGCCAGGTGCACATGTACGCGGACAAGATCACCCCGTCGATGGAGGCGGCGATCGCGGAGACCAACCGTCGCCGCGACGTGCAGATCGCCTACAACAAGGAACACGGGGTGGACCCGCAGCCGCTGCGCAAGCGGATCGGCGACGTCTCGGAGATGCTCGCCCGCGAGGATGCCGACACCACCGAACTGCTCGAGGAGGCCGCCGCCGGCGGCAAGCGGAAGGGCCGCAAGGGCAGGGGGCTCGACGCGTCCTCGATGGCGCAGGAGGAGCTCACCACGCTCATCGAGGACCTCACCTCCCAGATGCACCAGGCTGCCGCGGAGCTGCAGTTCGAGATGGCCGCCCGGCACCGCGACGAGATCGCCGACCTCAAGAAGGAATTGCGCGGCATGATCGAGGCCTCCAAGTAGGACCGGGTCGGCATTTCGCTCAACAGATAGCTCGTGCCCCTGCCACTTCCCGGCCTCGGCTCGAAGCCTTGCGCGATGGGGTTCGCTGCTTCGCTGCGCATCGGGGGTTCCCGTTCTCATGTCCCCACGAGTTGCTACGCTTGATCTCGTCGACGCGGGAGAACCGAATCCGTTTCGGTGCCGAAGGAGCAACCGCCCCGGAAACTCTCAGGCCCCAGGACCGAGTCGGCGACGAACTCTGGAAAGAGATCCGGCAAGGATCCGCCGAAGGATATGAAGATCTCAGGCAACCGCGACAGAGGGGGCGCTACGGTGGAACACCACCGGTTCAGCGCCGACAAGGCGGGAAGGGTAGTCGATGAAGACCACCGCGTTACACGCTCTGCACACCGAACTCGGCGGCAAGCTCGTCGACTTCGCCGGCTGGGAACTGCCCGTGCAGTTCGCCGGAGGGCTCAAGGAACACCAGCACACCCGTGAGGCAGCCTCGCTGTTCGACGTGTCCCACATGGGCCAGGTGCTGATCCGCCCGGATTCCGGCAACATCGAGGACGCGGCAGCGGCGCTCGAGACGCTCATCCCCGCCTCCGTGGCCGGGTTGAAGGAGGGGCGCCAGCGCTATGGGCTGCTCACCACCCCCGACGGCGGAGTCGTCGACGACCTCATGTTCGCCCACCACGGCGACAGGTTCTTCCTCGTGCTGAACGCGGCGCGCACCGAGGTCGACCTCGACGTGCTCAGCGGCCTCGAGGGCGTCGGCATCGAGCACCTCACGGATCGGTCACTGCTCGCCCTCCAAGGGCCCAAGGCGGAGGAGGCCCTCTCCACGCTGGTCCCCGAGGTTGCGGGCATGGTCTTCATGGATTCGCTCGTCCTGGGCGACCTGTGGGTGTCGCGTTCCGGCTACACCGGCGAGGACGGCTTCGAGGTTTCGCTGCCGGATGCCCTCGCCGAGGAGTTCGCCCGCCAGCTCCTCGCCCACGAGGCCGTCGCCCCGGCGGGCCTCGCTGCGCGCGACTCCCTCCGCCTGGAGGCCGGCATGTGCCTGTACGGCCACGAGCTGTCCGAGGACATCACGCCGGCCGAGGCCGACATCGGCTGGGCCATCCCCAAGGTGCGCCGCACCGGCGGCTCCCGCGAAGGTGGCTTCCCGGGTGCCGAGACCATCCTGGCCCAGCTCGACGAGGGCGCCGAGCGGCGCCGCGTCGGCCTCCGCCCCGAGGGTCGCGCCATGGCCCGCGAGGGTTCGGCCCTCTACTCCGATGAGGGGTGCACCGACGAGGTCGGCGCCGTCACGTCCGGCGGCTTCGGCGCCACCGTGGGCGGCCCGGTCGCCATGGCCTTCGTGCCCGCTGACGCCGCCGTCGGCGACACCTTCTACACCCAGGTCCGCGGCAAGGCACTGCCCATGACCGTCACCGAACTGCCCTTCGTCCCCCACAACTACAAGCGCTGACAGGAGCCCCACCATGATCAAGTTCACCGAAGAGCACGAATGGGTCGACACCGAAACCTTCGCCGTCGGCATCACCGACTACGCGGCCTCCGAGCTGGGCGACATCGTCTTCATCGACCTTCCCGAAGCCGGCACCGCCGTCACCGCCGGTGAGGAGATCGTCGGCATCGACTCGGCCAAGGCCGTCTCCGGCGTCAACGCACCGTTCGACGGCGAGGTCATCGAGGTCAACGAAGCCCTCGCCGACGCCCCCGAATCGGTCACCCCGGACACCGCGATGGAGACCTGGTTCGTCAAGGTCCAGCCCACGGATCCGGCCGCTGCGGCCGCGCTGATGGACGAGGACGCCTACCGCTCGATGATTGGCTGAGATGACCACCTGGGAGAACGCAGACTTCAATCCGGACGACTTCGCCAATCTGCGCCACATCGGGCCCAGCAAGGCCGAGATGCAGCAGATGTGCGAAGCCATCGGGGTCGGCTCGCTCGACGAACTGATCGAGCAGGCGGTGCCCGGCGGGCTGCGCCAGTCGGAGCCGCTGGGCTGGGAGCCCCTCACAGAACACCAGATGACCGCCCGCCTCCGCGAGGTGGCGGGCAGGAACAAGGTGCTGACCTCGCTCATCGGGCAGGGCTACTACGGCACGATCACTCCCCCGGTGATCCAGCGCAATGTGTTCGAGAACCCCGCCTGGTACACGGCCTACACGCCGTACCAGCCGGAGATCTCGCAGGGCCGGCTCGAGGCGCTGCTGAACTTCCAGACCATGGTGGCGGACCTCACCGGCCTGCCGCTGGCCAACGCCAGCCTGCTCGACGAGGCCACGGCCGCCGCCGAGGCGATGGCCATGGCGAAGCGCACCGCCAAGTCCAAGTCCGACCGCTTCTTCGCGGCCGATGACCTCCACCCGCAGACCTTGGCCGTGCTCGCGACACGCGCCGAGCCGCTCGGGATCACCCTCGAGGTGGGCCCGGTCGACGAGTTCGTGGCCGATGACTACTTCGGCGCAATCTTCGCCCACCCCGGCACCTACGGCCACCTCCGCGACCTCACCGAGGAATGCATCGCGGTGCGCGAGAGCGGCGGCGTCGCCGTCGTCGCCACCGACCTCCTGGCCCTCTGCCTGATCAAGGACCCGGGCTCGATGGGCGCCGACATCGCGATCGGCTCCGCGCAGCGCTTCGGCGTACCGATGGGCTACGGCGGCCCCCACGCCGCCTTCATGTCCTGCCGCGACGAACTCAAGCGCGCCATGCCCGGCCGCCTCGTCGGCGTCTCCAAGGACGCCGCCGGCAACCAGGCCTATCGCCTGGCCCTGCAGACGCGCGAGCAGCACATCCGCCGCGAAAAGGCCACGTCCAACGTGTGCACCGCACAGGCGCTGCTGGCCGTGATGGCGTCGTTCTACGCCGTCTTCCACGGCCCGAAGGGGCTGCGCGCCATCGCGCAGCGCACCCACCTCACCGCGTGCACCCTGGTGTCCGCGCTGCGCGATGCCGGCCGCCGGATCGAGCCCGAGGTCTTCTTCGACACCTTCACCGTCGCCACCCCGACCGACCAGAACGACGTGCTCGCCGCAGCCGAGGAGCGCGGGCTCAACCTGCGACGCATCGGCGACGACAAGGTGGGCATCTCGGTCGACGAGACCACGGACCTCGACGTCGTGGCCCGCGTGCTGGGCGCCTTCGGCGTCGACGCGCGACCGGGCCTCACCGCGGTGCGGGAACTGCCCGATGAACTGCTGCGCACGTCTGAGTACCTGACGCATCCCGTGTTCCACCTCAACCGGGCCGAGTCCGAGATGATGCGCTACATGCGCCGCCTCTCGGACCGGGACCTGGCGCTGGACCGGGCGATGATCCCGCTGGGCTCGTGCACCATGAAGCTCAACGCCGCGGTCGAGATGCAGGCCCTCAGTTGGCCTGAGTTCGCGCACCTCCACCCCTACGCCCCCGAGGCGCAGGCAGCGGGCTACCAGGAAATCATCGACGACCTCGAGGCCAAGCTGTGCGAGATCACCGGATACGACGCCTACTCGATGCAGCCCAACTCGGGTGCCTCCGGCGAGTACGCCGGCCTGCTGACCATCGCGTCGTACCACCGCTCACGTGGCGAGGACCGCAACATCTGCCTCATCCCCACCTCCGCGCACGGCACCAATCCTGCCTCGGCCATGATGGCCGGCATGAAGGTGGTCGCGGTGAAGGCCACCGCCGAGGGCGAGATCGACGTCGACGACTACCGCGCCAAGGCCGAGCAGGCCGGTGACAAGCTGGCTGCCGTCATGATCACCTACCCGTCGACGCACGGCGTGTTCGAGGAGACGGTGCGCGAGGTCTGTGACATCACGCACCAGTACGGCGGCCAGGTCTACATCGACGGAGCCAACCTCAACGCCATGGTCGGCCTCGTCCGGCCCGGCGACATCGGCGGCGACGTCAGCCACCTCAACCTGCACAAGACCTTCGCCATCCCGCACGGCGGCGGCGGCCCCGGCATGGGCCCCATCGGCGTGAAGAACCACCTCGTGGAGCACCTGCCGTCGGATCCCCGGACGGGTCATCAGGGCGCCGTTTCAGCCGCAAAGTACGGCTCGGCGTCGATCCTGCTGATCTCCTGGGCCTACGTGCTGCTCATGGGCGGTGCTGGGCTCACGCAGGCGACCAGGGTGGCCATCCTGTCGGCCAACTATCTGGCCAGCAGACTAGCCGAGGCGTACCCCATCCTCTACAAGGGAGCGGAGGGACGCGTCGCCCACGAGTGCATCGTCGACCCTCGAGGCTGGTCGAAGTCGGGAGTCACCGTCGACGACATCGCCAAGCGGCTCATCGATCACGGCTTCCACGCCCCCACGATGAGCTTCCCGGTCGCGGGCACGCTGATGATCGAGCCCACGGAGTCGGAGCCCTTGTCGGAGCTGGATCGCTTTGTCGACGCCATGCTGGACATCGCACGCGAGGCGCAGCAGGTCATCGACGGGGAGGTGCCGGCGACGGAGTCGCCGCTGCGGCGTTCGCCCCACACCATCGCCGATCTCGTGTCGGAGTGGGACCGCCCCTACGACCGTGAGCAGGCCTGCTTCCCGGCGGGCGCGCATCGGATCGACAAGTACTGGCCCGCAGTCGGCCGCATCGACAACGCCTACGGCGACCGGAACCTCATCTGCAGCTGCCCGCCCTGGGGCGACGACTGACCGGTCCCTGAGCGTGCCCCCGCGACGACTGATCGGTCCCTGAGCGTGCCCCCGCGACGACTGATCGGTCCCTGAGCGTGCCCCGCGACGACTGATCGGTCCCTGAGCGTGCCCCCGCGACGACTGATCGGTCCCTGAGCGTGCCCCGCGAC
>DURG01000327.1 GCA_012837465.1 Propionibacterium sp.
TCGACCGCTGCGCTGCTGGTGCCTCGCGGGCAGCGGCTCAACCGGCGTCGACCGCTGGTACCTCGCGGGCAGCGGCTCAACCGGCGTCGACCGCTGGTACCTCGCGGGCAGCGGCTCAACCGGCGTTGGGTGGGCAGCGGCTCAACCAGCATTGAACTGCCCACGTAAAGTGGAGGCATGAGCCTCAAGGACCTTCTCGGCAAGATCGTCGGCGACAAGCCGGTCGTGCTCGAACTCGACCTGGCTCGGGGGGTGCTGGTCGCCAAGCCGAGCAACCCGCTCCAAGCCATCCAGCTGATCAACAGCCCCACGCTGCCCGCGCTGCGGGAACACCTCGCTGCGGCGGCCGACGACGAACGCGTGCTCGGCCTCATCGTGCACGCCACTCCCACCCAGCTGGCCATCGCGGACACCGAGGAGGTGGCCGGGCTCATCGAGGAGTTCGGCGCGAAGAAGAAGACCATGGCCTGGGCCGAGTCCTTCGGCGAACTGCTGCACGGTTTCGGCGCGTACCGCGTGGCGGTTGCCGCCCAGGAGATCTGGGTGCAGCCCACCGGCATGCTGTCCATCGAGGGCATCGAGGTGACCATCACCCTCCTGAAGGGCATGTTCAACAAGGTGGGCGTGGAGCCACAGTTCGGCCAGCGCCACGAGTACAAGACGGCCGCCGACACCTACGCCGCAGATCACGTCACCGAACCGAACCGCGAGATGATGCAGCGCATCGGTCAGTCCATCGTCGACGAGATGGTGGCGGCCATCGCGCGCAGGCGGGGCGTGTCGACGGAGGTCGTCTGGGAGGCCGTCAACACCTCGCCGGTGGAGCCGGAGCGGGCCAGGGACATGGGCCTGATCGATCACATCGGCTACCGGGACGAGGCCTACGATGCCGTGCTGTCGGCGTGGGGCGCCAAGCCGGAACACCTCCTGTTCGCCCACCGCCACACCTCCCGCGCGGCACTGATGCGCAAGATGGCTCCGAAGCAGCCGAAGGTGGCAGTCGTCAGCCTCCGCGGCGCCATCGTCACCGGCCGCGGGGTCCGCTCACCGATGGGTGGCCAGCAGGCCGGGGCAGACGTCGTCGACGAGCAGCTGCGCGCTGCCCTGCGCGACGATGACGTGAAGGCCGTGGTCTTCGACGTCGACTCGCCCGGCGGCTCCGCAGTCGCCTCGGATTTCATCCGACGTTCGGTGCTGCGGCTGCGCGAGGCGGGCAAGCCCGTCGTCGCCCACATGGGTGCCACGGCAGCCTCGGGTGGCTACTACGTGGCCATGCCCGCCGACGAGATCGTCGCCCAGGCGGCCACCCTCACAGGCTCGATCGGCGTGCTGGCCGGCAAGCTCGTGACCGAGGGCCTCTACGACAAGCTGGGCCTGGTGCGCGAGACCATCCCCGTCGGGGCTGCCGCTGGCTCCTTCTCCACCGCGCACGAGTTCTCGGAGGAGGACTGGGAGCGGCTCAACCGTTGGCTGGATCGCGTCTACCTCGATTTCACCACGTTCGCGGCACAGGACCGCGGCATGGACTACGACGACCTCGAGCGCCTCGCGCGCGGCCGGGTGTGGACGGGTGCCGACGCCAAGGAACGCGGCCTCGTCGACCACATCGGTGGGCAGCGCCTCGCCGTCGAGCGGGCGTGTCGTCTCGCGGGCCTGCACCCGGAGCACACGAAGCTCGAACACATCGGCGAGGCCGGGATCTTCGAGTTGCTCAAGCCGGCCGCCTCCTCGGAGGGCATGTCCGGCGGGGCGATGCTACCGGACGCGGAGCAGATGCTCGCCACCCTTGCACAGCGGGTGGGGCTGCACGGCGGCGGGGCACTCAGCATGCCGTGGCCCGTGCGCATCAATTGAGCCGAACTTTTGGGCGCGGTTGACCTTTAAACGTACGATGGTGCCCGTTGCGTCGCCGCGGGCGCACGGGGAGTGAAGCGTGAGTAAAGCCAGCAAGATCGTCATCGGCACCATCGTCGGGCTGCTCGTCCTGGTGGGTGGGGCCTACGTGGCGTCCTACTTCGTGGCCGGCAACCAGGTTCCCGCCCAGGCCTCGGCCGATGGCGTGGCCATCGGTGGGCTGTCGCCGGAGCAGGCACGCCAGAAGCTGGAGACTGAGCTCTCCCCGAAGCTCAATGAGCCCATCACGCTGAATGCAGGCAGTGTCTCCACCGACCTCGTGCCGGCCGAATCCGGCCTTGGCTTCGATTACGACGCCACCGTCCGCGCGGCCGGTGGTGGCCACTCCTGGAACCCGGCCGACATCTACGAGACCCTCACCGGTGGCCAGGCCGTCGAGGTCGTGCGCACCGTGGACGACGAGGCCCTGCGCTCCGCCGTCGAGGCGAAGGCGCCGGAGTTCGCCGTCGACGGCGTCGACGCCACCGTGAAGCTGGAGGGCGGCAAGGTGGTGCGTACCGATGCCACCGACGCCCGCGCGATGAACGTCGAGGAGACCACTGCCACGGCGAAGGCTGCGTTCGAGGAGGGCAAGGGCAACGTCGACGTGTCAGTCGACACCACCCCACCGGCCGTCACCAACGCCATGGTCGACGATGTGGTGACCAACTTCGTCGATCCCCTCCTCAGCGGCCCCGTCGTGCTCACCCACGGCGAGGATCGGATGGAGATCGCGCCCGGCTCGTTGGCCGAGGCGGCCACGCTGCAGGTGCAGGGCGACAAGATCGTCGGCTCTCTCGACACCGCCGCGTTGTTCGAGCAGACCGAGGAGGCTCGCCGCGGGCTGAACCTCACCAGCGCGAAGAGCGCTTCCTTCAAGTTCGAGAACGGCAAGGTCGTCACCATTCCGTCAACGCCCGGCCAGACCCTCACCGAGGAGGCCTTCGCCGCATCGGTGGAGAAGGCGGCCACCGCAACCGGCGATGCCCGCACCACCCCCGTCGAACTCGAGGTGGAGGAGCCCGAGTTCACGACGGAGCAGGCCACGGCGATGGGCGAGTTCGTGGTCGTCGGCGAATACACCACGCAGTACCCGCACGCCGCGTACCGCAACACCAACCTCGGCCGAGCCGCCAGCAGCGTCAACGGCACGGTCCTGATGCCGGGCGACATCTTCTCGCTCAACGACACCCTCGGCCGCCGCACCGCGGCCAACGGGTACGTGGACGGCTACGTGATCAACCAGGGCCGCCTCGTGAAGGAATCCGGCGGCGGCATCTCCCAGTCGGCGACCACGCTGTTCAACGCTGCGTTCTTCGCCGGCTTCAAGGACATCGAGCACAAGCCCCACAGCCTCTACTTCGAGCGCTACCCGGCCGGCCGTGAGGCCACCGTCTACTACGGCTCGCTGGACCTGCGGTTCCAGAACGACACCGAGTTCCCGGCGATCATTCAGGGCTACGTCAACAACTCGTCCTCAGGGAAGCGCGGCTCGATCACCTTCAAGATCTGGTCTAAGCCCACCTACGACCTCGGCAAGAACGACAAGGGCGGCGTGGCGCAGGCCACGTCCACCGCGCTGAAGAAGTCGGGTTACTACACCGGCCAGGACCGCATCATCAAGGGTGATCCGAAGTGCGAGGCCCAGGCGCCGATCCAGGGCTTCACCGTCAACTGGGAACGACTCTTCCACAAGAACGGCGCCGTCGTGAAGCGTGAGCCCTTCACCTGGAAGTACAACGCGGGCGACCGCATCATCTGCCAACCCTGATCCGGTCGAAGCAATGGTCAGGGCGCGGTAAGCTGGGCACGCCCCGCTCTCGAAGGAGAAACTGTGACATACATCATCGGCCTGCCTTGTGTTGATCTGAAGGATCTTGCGTGCGTCGAGGAGTGTCCCGTTGACTGCATCTACGAGGGCAACCGGATGCTCTACATCCACCCCGAGGAATGCGTCGACTGCGGCGCCTGCGAACCCGTATGCCCCGTCGAGGCGATCTACTACGAGGACGACGTGCCTGAGGACCAGGCCCAGTTCTACGACGTGAACGTGCAGTTCTTCGACGAGATCGGCTCGCCCGGCGGCGCCGCGAAGCTCGGCGCCATCGACAAGGACCACCCGATCGTCGAGGCCCTGCCGCCGCAGGGCAACTGATGGGCCTCGGGGCCCGTCTGCCCGATTTCCCCTGGGACTCGCTGGCTGAAGCCAAGCGGGTCGCCAGCGCGCACCCGGGCGGCCTCGTCGACCTGTCGGTCGGCACCCCCGTCGACGACTCTCCCCAGCTCGCCATCGATGCGCTGACCGCCGCCGGCAACGCGCACGGCTACCCGACGGTGTGGGGCACCACGGAGGTCCGCGCGGCCATCCGCAGCTACCTTGAAGGCCGCTGGCAGTCCGTCCCGTTGACCGACGAGTGCGTGCTGCCGGTGATCGGCACCAAGGAACTCGTCGCGTGGCTCCCGCTGCTGTTGGGCCTGGGCGCGGACGACGCCGTCGTGTTCCCCGAGTGCGCTTACCCCACCTACGAGGTGGGGGCGCTTGTCGCCGGTGCCCAGCCAGTCCCGCTGGACGACCCGGAGTCGCTGCCCGCGAACACCCGCCTCATCTGGATCAACTCGCCGGCCAACCCGTCGGGCCGCATCCTCTCGTTGGAGGAACTGCGCGCATTCGTCGCCGCGGCTCGCCGCCTCGGTGCCGTGGTGGCCAGCGACGAGTGCTATGGCGAGTTCGCGTGGGACGCCGAGGCCATCTCGGTGCTGGATCCGCGGGTCAACGACGGTGACTACGCCAACCTGCTGGCCGTCCACTCCGTCTCCAAGCGCTCCAACGCGGCCGGTTACCGCGGCGGCTTCGTCGCTGGCGACCCCTCGCTGGTGCAACCCTTGGTGGGCGTGCGCAAGCACCTCGGCATGATGCTGCCCGCCCCCGTGCAGGCGGCCATGGCCGCGCTGCTGGGGGACCAAGCCCACGTCGATGCGCAGCGCCAGCGCTACCTCGACCGGCGTTCCGCGCTGAAGCCGGCGCTGGAGGCCGCGGGCTTCCGAATCGATCACTCCGAGGGCTCGCTGTACCTGTGGGCAACGCGCAACGAGGACTGCCGCACGACGATCGACTGGCTGGCCGAGCGGGGCATCCTCGCGGCCCCGGGCGACTTCTATGGCGCGGCCGCGAGCCACCACGTCCGCATCGCGCTGACCGCCACCGACGAGCGGATCGACGCCGCCGTCTCGCGTCTCACCACCAACCGGCTGTAGATGCGCTCGGCGGACCCCCTGAGCGGGGCCGCACGCTGAGAGGCTGCGTCGAGCGTACATCTGCCCGGTCGTCCCACGCGTGGCCTGGTCAACATGCGCTGCACACTTCGTGACCTGACAGGTCGGCCAGACTAAATTGGCATCGTCAGTAGTCATCGAGCGAGGGGCATCATGGGTCAAGGTCTTGCGGGTCTCCTTGGGTCCATGCTCAAGGTGGGCACCATCGGCTTCGGCGGCGGCGCTGCGCTCATCCCCGTCATGGAGAAGGAACTCGTCGACCGCGGCACCCTCGACGAGCGCACCTTCGGTACCCACACCCTGATCGCGAACATCACCCCCGGCGCCCTGCCCGTCAAACTGGCTGCCCTCGCGGGCGCGGAGGGCAACGGTTGGCTCGGCTCGGTGCTGGCCGCGCTCGCGGTCGCCCTGCCGGGAACGTTCGCGACGGTGGGGCTGCTGGCCGGCTTCAACGCCATCGGCCCCGGAGCGATTCGCTTCGTCGAGTTCGCCGCCGTCGGCATCGCGGCCTTCATCATCGTGCTGCTGGCCATGTTCATCGCCAAGGTGCTGCGCGCCGGCGGCCGCCGCTTTCGGATCTACGTCCTCGTCGTGCTCGCCTCCTTCCTCGCCACCGGCGCGAACCAACTCGTCGCCGTGGTCGGCAGGCTGTTCGGCCAGGAGTGGCAAGCGGCCATCCCACAACTGAACGCCCTCCAACTCATTCTCGCCACGCTCGTGGTGATCGGCGTGTCCACCATGGTGCGTCGCACGGGCCCCGCCCCCGTGGCGGGTGGACCGGCGCCGTTCAAGTCCTCCACCGCCGCCTGGTGGGCCGGCGGGGCATTCTCCGTGCTCGTGGCCGTGGTCCTCGTGGCATCCTTTGCGATCGGCGGCGCGGGCTTCCTCGGTCTCGTGGGCCTGTCGACGGTGACCTCGTTCGGCGGGGGAGAGGCCTACGTCGGCGTGGCCGACGGCTTCTTCGTGGCCAGCGGCATCGTCCCCGGCAACGAGTTCTACGGTCAGGCCGTGCCGGTGGCCAACGCGCTGCCCGGCCCCATCCTGGTCAAGATCGCCTCCGCGCTCGGCTACTCCTACGGCCTTCAGGCCGGTGGGTGGCAACTCGGCCTCGTCTTCGCCCTTGCTGCCTTCCTCCTGTCGGTGTCGGCCTGCTGCGCCGTCGCGATGCTGCTGATGGGCGGCTACGGCAAGGTGGCCAACTCGGCCTTCGTCCGCCGCCTCGGCGCCTACGTGCTGCCGGTCATCTGCGGCCTGCTCATCACCACCTGCCTGTCGATGATCCTGGCCAACATGGACATCGCCGGGCATGCCGGCATCAACCAGCCCGCCGTCGGCTGGGCCACGCTCATCGGGGCGCTCGCGCTGTGGGCGCTCCACAAGCGCTTCCACCTGCACGACGTGGTGTTGTTGCTCATCGCGGGCAGCGTCAGCCTCGTCGGCATGCTGCTCGCGTCCTAGCCAGCGCCCATCAGCGCCAGGAGGACGCCGCCGGCGACCACCGAGGCGACCTGGCCAGCCGCGTTGGCGCCCATCGCGTGCATCAGCAGGAAGTTGTCGAAGTGCTCCCGCTGCGCCTCCCGCTGCACGACGCGCGCCGCCATCGGGAAGGCCGAGATGCCAGCAGCGCCGATCAGCGGGTTGAACGTGCCGCCGGACAGGACGTTCATCAGCTTGCCGAACAGCACGCCGACGGCGGTGTCGAGGCAGAACGCGATCAGGCCCAGCAGCAGGATCAGCAGCGTGGCGACGTTGAGGAACTTCTCGCCGATCATCGTCGAGCCGATCGCCAGCCCCAGGAACAGGGTCACGATGTTGGTCAGCTCGTTCGACGCGGCGCCGGTCAGCCGCTCCACCACCTTCGATTCGCGCATCAGGTTGCCCAGCATCAGCATGCCGATCAGGGGAGTGGCGAACGGCACCAGGATGCCCACCACGATCGTCACGACGATGGGGAACAGGATGCGCGTGCGCTGCGAGATCTCCCGGCTCGAGTAGGGCATGCGGATGGCCCGCTCCTGCTTCGTGGTGAGCGCGCGCATGATGGGCGGCATGATGATCGGCACCAACGCCATGTACGAGTAGGCCGCCACCGTGATGGGGGCAAGTAGTTCCGGGGCCAGCTTGTTGGACACGTAGATCGAGGTGGGCCCGTCGATCGCGCCGATGATGCCGATGGATGCAGACTGCTCGTGCGAGAAGCCCAACGCGAGCGCCAGCAGGAGGGTGAGGAAGATGCCGAACTGCCCGGCGGCGCCCAGCAGCACCATCTTGGGGTTCTCGAGCAGCGGCCCGAAGTCGGTCATCGCGCCGATGCCGACGAAGATCAGCAGCGGGAACAACTCGTTCGAGACGCCCAGGTCGTAGAGCAGGGTCAGCGCGCCGTGCTCGCCCACCAGGGGGGAGAGCGGCAGGTTCGCCAGGATCGCGCCCGCGCCGATGGGCAGCAGCAGGAGCGGCTCGTACTCCTTCTTCACCGCCAGCCACACCAACAGCAGGCCGACGGCGATCATGACGCCGGACTGCCAGGTGAGGCTCAGCACCCCGTCGAGCAGTTGGCTGAAGGTGTCCATCTCACTCGAACCTGAGCAGCTTCTGGCCGAAGCGCACGGAGTCGCCCGGGGCGACGTAGATCTCGGCGATCACGCCGTCCTTCGGCGCCCGCAGCGCGTTGTTCATCTTCATCGCCTCGAGCACCATCACGGTGTCGCCGCGGCTGACGGTCTCGCCGACCGCAACCTCGATGCTGAGGATCGCGCCCGGCATGGGGGCGGTCATCCGGTCCCGCGCGGTGGGCTTGGCGCCGGTGCCTGCCGGGGCGCTTGCCGCCGACGATGGGGTGGCGGGCCGCGTGGGCGACTCCGGTGCGGGCGGCCCGCCGCCGTTGGCGTGGCCGTGGGTGTAGGAGGGCTGCGTCGTCAGCTCGGGGGTGATCGCCGAGTGGGCCAGGTCCCGGTGGTCCTCCAACCGCACGTCGACGGTGCGCCCGTCGATCTGCACGCGGAAGGAGTTCTCCCCGATGGCCTCGACGTCGATCACCTTGCTCGTGTCGTTGACGCTGATCGTGTAGCGCCGCACGTCATCTCCTCTCCCTCGGGAACGGCGACGACTCCCGCCCCCGCCCGACGGCGAGCCACCGGCTGGCGAACAGCTGGCTGCCCGGCGCGTGGGCGCGGGTCTCCGGCGCGGCGAGGCGCCGTCGGTGTTCCGCATGCGTCATGACCGCGACGGTGATCGCGGCCACCTGATCCTCGTCCAGGCCGTCGGCCACGATGTGCACTGTGGGCGTCGCCTCCGCAGGCGCGGCCTCGTGCGCGGGTGGGGGCGGGAGGTGGGGCCGCTTCCGGTCCAGCCGGCCGATGCCCATCAGCACCACCATCAGCAGCGCCAGCAGTGCGAACACGGTGCCCATCCCGACGACCATCATCATCAGGCCCCATTGCAGATCCTGGAGGTTCATCTGGCCCTCACACCGGGAACAGCCCGTGCTTCTTCGCGATGGTCTGGGTGACCTTGGTGCGCAGCACCTCCAGCGCCCGGATCAGGCGGGGCCGGGTCTCGCGGGGTTCGATGACCTCATCGATCTGGCCCACGTCGGCCGCCTGGTAGGGGTTGTAGAACATCTCCTTGTACTCGGCCACGAACCTGGCCTCCTCGGCCACCGGGTCCTTCGCCGCCTCGATGGCGCGGCGGTTGAGTAGCCGGGCGGCGCCCTCGGCCCCCATCACGGCGATCTGCGCGCTCGGCCACGCGAAGGCCACGTCGTTGTTCATCTGCTTGGAGCTCAGCGCCACGTAGGAGCCGCCCATCGCCTTGCGCGTGACCACGGAGATCTTGGGCACGGTGGCCTGGCAGTACGCGTAGATGATCTTGGCACCGTGGCGGATGACGCCGTTGTATTCCTGCTCGACGCCGGGCAGGTAGCCGGGGCAGTCCACGAAGGTGATCAGCGGGATGTTGAACTGGTCGCACAGCGTGATGTGTCGGGCGATCTTGTCCGAGGCGTTGATGTCGAGGCAGCCTGAGATCACCGTCGGCTGGTTCGCGATGAAGCCCACGCTCATGCCGCCGAGCCGTGCGAAGCCCACCAGCGCGTTGCCGGCCCACTCCTTGTGCAGCTCGAAGATCGAATCGTGGTCGAAGACCAGGCCCAGCAGTTCGCGCATGTCGTAGGGGACGTGGTCATCGGCCGGGATGATGTCGTTGAGGGCCTCGTCCATCCGCTCCGGCGGATCGTACGGCTCCAGCGCCGGCGGGTCCTCCGTGTTGTTCTGCGGGAGGTAGGCCAGCAAAGACTTGGTCAGGGACAGTGCATGCTGCTCGTCGTCCGCGATCACCTGCGCCACCCCGGAGGTCGCGTTGTGCACCCACGCCCCGCCGAGTTCCTCGACGGTGACGCTCTCTCCCGTGACGGTGCGGATGATCTCGGGGCCGGTGAGGAACATGTTGGCGGTGCCGTTGACCATGATGGTCACGTCGGTCAGGGCGGGAGAGTAGACCGCGCCGCCGGCGCATGGGCCCATGATGAGCGAAATCTGCGGGATCACGCCGGAGGCCTTGACGTTGCGCACGAACACCTCGCCATAGGCGGCCAGTGAGCGCACGCCCTCCTGCACGCGGGCGCCGCCGGAGTCGTTGAGCCCGATCAGGGGGATGCCGGCCTCGATCGCGAGGTCCTGGATGCGGGAGATCTTGTTGGACTGCACCTCGGAGAACGAGCCGCCCAACACCGTGAAGTCCTGCGCGTACACCGCCACGCGGCGGCCCTGGATCTTCCCGAAGCCCGTGATGATGCCGTCGCCCGGGTAGCGGTGCTCGCCCATGCCGAAGTCGGTGGTGTGGTGCGTGGCCAACGCGCCCAGTTCCTGGAAGGAGGCCTCGTCGCAGAGGATGGACAGGCGTTCCCGCGCGGTGAGCTTGCCCTTGGCGTGCTGCGCCTCGACGCGGCTCGGCCCACCACCCTCCAACGCCTGTTGCCGTTTGGCCCGCAACGTCGCCAGTTGGTCGTTCATCTGCCGAACCTCGTCTCCGCCGGCCGCTTCGCCCGCAGTGATGTATCCATCCAGAATACCGAAGGGGCCCCGCCGCCTACGCGATGGGGCCCCTTCAACGAGGGCGTTACGCCTTCTGGACGGTGATGGTCCAGGATGCGTCGCCCACCTGCTGGAAGTTGGTCACCGGGTAGCCGGCGGCGGCCGCCCAGTGGGGGATGGAATCGGTGGCCTGCGTGCAATCGAAGTCGATGATCAACTCATCGCCCGGCGCCAGGGCCTTGATGGCCTGCTTGGCCTCCACGAGGGGGAACGGGCAGACCTGCCCCACCGTGTCGAGTCGGTACTTCTGGCCTTCCCCGACGGGGGACTCGAGCACCGCGGTCGCGGTGGAGCCCGCGTCGGCGCGGCCGAGGAGGGGCTTTGTCAGGTTCTTGAAGAAGCTCATGGATGTCTCCGATCAGTTGGTGCGCACGAGTGCGTCAGGGGTCGTGACCGGCACGGGCTGTGCGCCGGCGCGGCGGTGGGTCTGGATGAAGAAGCGCGCAGCCACGCCCACGCCGAGGAAGGTGAACAGGAACGCGGTCCACCCCTGGTAGCTGAACAGCGCGGTCTGGACGAGTGCGTTGCCGATGGTGCAACCGCCGGCGAGCGCGGCGCCGACGCCCATGATGGTGCCGCCGGCGATGGCGCGCACCGTGGTCTTGGCGTCCGGCGCGCGGAGGCGGAATTCGCCGGAGAGCTTGGCCGCGAGGTAGGAGCCGGGGATCAGGCCCAAGACGAACAGCACGCCCCAGTCGATCTTGGTCACGTCGCCGGTGGTGAGGAAGTTGACGATGTTGGCTGACGGCGTGGTGATGCCGAGGCCCGACTCGCGGCCGGTGGCGTTGGACAGGGGGAAGGCGATGGCGGCCAGGACGCCCACGGCGACGGCGGAGGCGTAGGGGCTCCACGGGCGTTCGAGCAGGAGGTGGGCGAAGCCGGTGCGGGTGGTCTCGAGGCGGGCCACCTTCTGCGGGGAGACCCGCTGCTGCCAGATCAGCCAGCCGGTGACGCCGACGAGGACTGCCACCAGCAGCCACGGGCTGATGCCGAGCGACTCGTGGATGGTGGTCAGTTCGGTGCGTTGCTCGCCGAGCGCCTGCTCAGTGAAGGGGGATAGCGCCCCGTACTTCATGATCGAGGCGAACCCTGCGTAGAAGAGCAGCGCGATCCAGGAACCGATGAGGCCTTCGCCGGAGCGGTAGTAGGTGCCGGTGGCGCACCCGCCGGCCAGCACGATGCCGATGCCGAACATGAACGAACCGCCGATCACGGCGGCCCAGGCGATGCCGGGCACCTTCGCCACGATGAGGTCTTGGCCCAGCAGGCCCTGCACGAGGACCGCCTGCACGGCGATGGCGAGGAGGAAGGCGGTCAGCCAGCGTTTCGAACCGCTCAACCAGACGTCGCGGAAGGCGCCCGTGACGCAGAATCTGCCGCGTTGGAAGACGAATCCCAAGGCAATTCCGAGGGCGAGACCGGTCAATATCATGATGACTCCAAAAGGGATGAGAAAGGGTAACGAAAAGGGCATGCGAAATAGGCCCTGAAAAGGGTGGGAAATGGTGCCGCACAGAGGCGGGGAGAGCGGTTCTACCTGGTCAGCGCAGACCGGGGCGACAACAACGACACCCACAGGTGTCGCTGCATGCGCGGCCGAAGAATCGGGCGCGGGCCGGAATCAAGCTCATGGCGGGAAGCCTGCCAGACAATGGGGCCGATGGGAATGGTGTCCCACCTCCATTTCGCCGCCGGCGGAATGCGGAATACCTGCGAGCCCCGAGTGTTCCCGGGGCTTGAGCTTGTCCTGGGCGTTCGGGAGGGGACGTATCGAGGGCCGGTTGACACTGACCCCCCACGGGCGTAGCGTTCCCCCCGTCGTCGTCGAACTGGGAGGTGCCAGATGTTTTCCACAGCATTCTTTGCCCTCGTTCGGCGTGCCCGCGTTGTGTTTGCCGGCTGACCGCCCACCTGCGCCCCTCCTGACGCCCCGCGTCACCCCTCTTTCCTGAAGCCCTCTTCGGCGCCCATCGGCGCCTCAAGGAACACCCATGCTCTCGCCCCAACGCGGCAGATACGACTTCCCTCCGCCCATCCCGGCCACGGACGCGCCCGACACGCGCTCGCCCAGCCGGTTCCTCTGCTGGCTCATCCGCAGCTGCGGCTGGGTGGTGCCCGCCATGACCCTGGCCGCCTCGTCATGGATGGTGCCCGGTGCGCTCACCCCGTGGCTGCTCGGCCGCGCCATCGACGCCGGCATCATGCGCGGCGACGCCGCCGCCACGACCGGCTGGGTGGCCCTGCTCCTGGGCGTGATCGCGTTCGGCGTGGTGGGCGGCATCCTGTTCCACACCTTCGCCGTGCGGATGTGGCTGCTGATCATCTACGGCACCCAACGACGCGTCTCCCGCAAGGCCGTGCGGCTGGGACACGTCCTCAACCGACGGGTCCCGACCGGCGAGGTGCTGAGCGTCTCGTCCTCGGACAGCGCCCAGTTCGGCGCCACCATCGAGTCGTTCGGCGGCGCGCTGGCCGCCGTGGTGAGCTTCCTCATCGCCTGCGCGCTGATGTTCACCACGTCGGTGGAGTTGGCGCTGCTCGTGCTGATCGCCACCCCGCTCCTGCTCGCGGCCGCCACACCTGTCCTCAGGCCGTTGACGGCAGCGCAGGCGGCGGAGCGCACGGAGAACTCCACGCTCACCTCCATGGCCACCGACATCGTCACCGGCCTGCGCATCCTGCGCGGCATCGGCGGTGAGAGGACGTTCGCGGACAACTATGCGCGCCAGTCGCAGAAGGTACGCCGGCTCGGCATCCGGTTGGGCACGTGGCAGGCCGCCGTCGAGGCGATCAGCGTGCTCCTCTCGGGCCTGCTGCTCGTCGCGCTGGTCCACTTGGGCTCCAGGCAACTGCTCGACGGCACGCTCACCGTGGGCCAGTTGATCAGCTTCTTCGGCTACGCCATGTTCTTGATGGGGCCCATGCAGACCTGCTTCGACTTCGCGCAGAAGTGGGTCCAGGGCCTCGTCAGCGCCCAGAAGTCCATCGCGCTGCTGGGCGCCGAACTGCCCTGGCCCGACGGCGGCCGCACCCTCGGCCCAGCCCCGGTGCTGCGCGACGAGGCCTCCGGGGTGGAAGTCCACCCCGCCCGGATGCTGGGCATCGTGTCCGTGGACCCTGATGCCTCGGCCGCCCTCGCGGACCGGCTCGGCCGGTACTTGGGGGACACTCCCCAGGGGGAGGCCACGGACGAGGAACTCTCCGGGAAGGCGCTGCGCCGCGCCCGCAGGGAGCGGTTGGCGGCCCGTCGACGGCAGGCGCTGCTCGATGCCGAGGCCGCCCGCCAACCGTGGGGCGTGACGGCCGACGGCGTGGACCACCGTGACCTCGATCCGCTGGAGGTGCGCAAGCTGATCGTCGTGTCCCACACGGACGCCAGCCTGTTCGCGGGCACGCTACAGAACGCCGTCGATCCGTGGGGCACCCACGCCAGGGAGGAGGCCGAGGCGGCCCTGGTGGCGGCCTCCGCCGAGGACATCTACGAGTCGCTGCCCGGCGGGTGGCAGGGCCGGATCGACGAGAAGGGTCGCGGCCTGTCCGGAGGGCAGCGCCAGCGGCTCATCCTCGCCAGGGCACTGCTGCTCGACCCGGAGGTGCTCATCCTCGTCGAGCCCACCTCGGCGGTGGACGCCCACACCGAGGCCCGCATCGCCGAGCGGCTGGCCGAGTGCCGACGCGGCCGCACCACCGTCGTCGTGACCGCCTCGCCGCTGCTGCTGCGGCAGGCCGACGAGGTCTCGGTGCTGGTCGACGGGCGGGAGGTCGCCCGCGGGCACCACGA
>DURG01000328.1 GCA_012837465.1 Propionibacterium sp.
GGCGTCGTCGCGCACCCGGGTGGCCTCGCCCTTGGAGACCCTGAGCAGCTCTCGATTGACCTTGGCAGCGCGGGCGGCCGGGAGTTCCTGCGCGGTGGGGGCCACCCCGTCGAACAGGTCCATCAGCTTGCGCCCCACCAGGACGTGCTGGAACAGCGGGACGGGGCGCACCTCGGAGACGACGACGGCGAACTCGCCGCGCACGGTGCGCAGCCACTCGCCGAAGTCCTCGACGTTGCTCACGGTGGCCGACAGCGCCACGATCTGCACCGAATCCGCCAGCCCGAGGATCACCTCCTCCCACACCGGGCCGCGGAAGCGGTCCGCGAGGTAGTGCACCTCGTCCATCACCACGTAGCCGAGGTTCGACAGCGTGGGCGAGGAGGCGTAGATCATGTTGCGCAGCACCTCGGTGGTCATCACCACGATCTGCGCCTCGGAGTTGATGGAGGTGTCGCCCGTCAGCAGGCCCACGCGGTCGGGGCCGTAGCGGGCGACCAGGTCGTGGTACTTCTGGTTGGACAGCGCCTTGATGGGCGTGGTGTAGAAGCACTTGCGGGAGTGTTCGACGGCCAGGAACACGGCGAACTCGCCCACCACTGTCTTGCCCGCCCCGGTGGGCGCGGCGACCAGCACCCCGTGGCCGTCGGCGAGTTCGCGGCAGCCGTCGAGTTGGTAGTCGTCCAGTTCGTAGGGGTAGAGCCCCTTGAACTCTGCGATGAGTTGGTCATTCATTAGGGGCCAAGTTACCCGACGATGACGCGCAGGCAGCCCGGCACGCACTCGACGGTGGCGGGCACGTCGCCCATCTCCTCGCCGTCGCCCATGAGGAACAGGTCCTCGCCGTCCACCTCGACGGTGCGGGCGCGGATCCGTTCGACCACGGGGTTGGTGATGAAGCCACCGCTGTACACGGTGGGCAGCAGGCGCAGCAGCTTGCCGCGGGACGCCTCGTGGATGATCGTGATGTCAAGCATCCCGTCCGCGGCGTCCGCGTCCGGGGAGATCTGCATGCCGCCGCCGAAGATGCCGGTGTTGCAGATGGCCACCATCATGGCCTTCAGCTCGCGGGCCTCGCCGTCGATGACGAGGCGGTACTGGAGCGGCTCGAACGCGGCCAGCTCCCGCAGCGCGATCCAGCCGTAGCTGAGCGCGCCGAAACGCAACCGGATGTCGTTGGTGGCGCGGTTGACGCGCGCGTCGTAGCCGCTGGAGACGACGGCCCCCACGTAGCGCGGCCCGGCACCGTTGGTGAGCCGGCTGAGGTCCATCACCCGGGTGGTACCGGTGACGATCGCCTCCACCGCCTCGGTCACGGATTTCGGGATGCCAGCCCCGCGGGCGAAGTCGTTGCCGGTGCCCGCCGGGATCACGGCGAGGGTCGCGTCGGTGCCAGCGCACGCGTTGAGGCCGAGGTGTGCCATGCCGTCGCCGCCCATGACGGCGACCACGTCGCCGGGGCGCGCCTGGAGCGCGAAGGAGCGGGTCAGGTCGCGCGCCTGCTCGTAGGAGTTGGAGGTCACGATGTGGAGGTCTGCGGCGGTGATGCCCTCGCGGAGGCGGCGGGCCACCTTGGGGAGCACCCGGCCGGCGCGACCGCCGCCGGATTGTTCGTTGCACACGACGCTGATCAGCCGTTGCTTGGCGAGTTCAGCGCTCACTGGCCGTCTTCCAGGTCGACGGCGAACTCGGCCGCCGTCTCCTCGCTGATGCCGCGGCGCTTGTCGCGGAAGCGGCAGATGTACTCCGCGATGATGAACATGGAGGTCACGGGGACGGCCAGCGCCAGCATCGAGAACGGGTCCGTGGTGGGCGTGGCGACCGCGGCAAGCACCACGGAGCCGAAGATGACGCCCTTGCGCCAGCGCTTGAGCTGGTAGCCGCGCACGAGGCCGAACTGGTTGAGGGCCACCACGACGACCGGGAGCAGGAAGCTCAGCCCGAAGACCAGGATGATCTGGATCTCCATCTTCAGGAACGCGGCCATGTCCTGGAGGTTGGTGATGCCCATGTCGGCGGGCGTGAAGCTCAACAGCACCTGGATGCCCTTGGGCCACACGTAGTAGCCCAGCGCACAGCCGGCGAGGAACAGCGGGGTGGCGGCGCCGATGAAGGCCAGCGCGTACTTCTTCTCCTTCGCGAGGAGGCCGGGCGCGATGAAGGCCCACAGTTGGTAGACCCACACCGGGGTCGCCATGAGGATGCCGGCGACCACGCACAGCACCACCGCGAAGGTGAAGGAACTGGTGACGCCGTTGTTGACCACCATGAGGTTGGCATCTGGACGCGCTGCCTTGAGCGCGGACTGGGCGCTGAGCCAGGGCGCCATCACGATGCCGACGAGCGTGCGGTAGAAGAAGATCGATGCCAGGCCCGCGACCACCACCGCGAAGGCGGAGATGGTGACCCGGTAGCGAAGTTCGCGGAGGTGGTCCCAGATGGACATCGTCCCGCCGGGGCCACCCTTCGGTGGCCGCAGCCAGGCGAACCGCCCTTCCTTGGCCGGTTCAGTGGTTGCGGCCGACACAATCAGCCTTCGTAGGGCTTCCGGTCACGGGGGTCGATCTCGGGGTTGACGATCTCGGCGTCCACGACCTCGTCGTGGCGCGTGGCGCCGTCACCCTCGACACCCTTGACCTCTTCCTTGAACTCGCGGATGGAACGGCCCATCCCCTTGCCGACGCCGGCGAGGCGCGAGCCTCCGAACAGCAGCAGTGCGACGACCAGAACGATCGCCCATTCCCAGCCGCCCAAGAAAAGCAAAGTAGGCATTGGTCCCTTTCCCAGGTGACGGGTACGCCACCTTGTGCGTGTACCAGTCTAGTCGCGGTGACCAGATGGCAGTTCAAGCTGACCGACCAGGGTGCGCAGTTCGTCGCCCCTCGCCATCAGCGAATCGACCTCGGCCTTGACATCTGCCACCTTGTGGGCGAGCGAGACGGCATACAGCGCCAGCGCGACGACGCCACCGAGGGCGAGTGCGAGCAGAACGATGACCCAGATCACGGGCGAAATGCTACCCGACTGATGCGGGATATCCAGCCAGGGCGGCCGCGGCCTTCGTGCGCGCCGCTTGGGCGACCTGGTCGTCGGACACGTCGAGCACCGCGCCACCGAGCCGCAGGATCAAGGAGACCGCCCAGTCGTGCGACGCGATGGGGAACGTGACCTCGACCCTGTCGCCGAGATCCTCCACCGAGGTGGTCGGGTAGTACTCCGCGATCCACCTCGCGGAGGGCCTGACCGTGAGGGTGAGCCGGTCCGGCACGTCGTCGAACCAACCGTCCGGGGGGGTGCCGTGTTCGCCGACGGGTTCGTCGAGCCGCTCGACAGCCTCGATCCGGTCCAGCCGGAAGCTGCGCCAGGCCTCGCGGGGGCGGCTCCAGGCGTCGAGGTAGGTGAACCCGTCGACGAGGTTGAGGCGGGCCGGCTCGACGACGGCGTTGGAGGTGCCGGGGCGGCCCGGGGTGCGATAGGTGAGGTGGATGGCCTGGCCATCCTTGATCGCTGCGGCCAGCGAGGCGCGGTGCTCGGGATCGGTCGTGACCACGTCGACGCTCAGTTGCGGCTCCGCCTGCCCGACGGCGGCCTCGAGCTTGGCCAGCGCGCTGGCGGCGGCCTCGGACGATCCGGCCACGTCGACGACCAGGCGCATGGCGGCCAGCAGGCTGGCGGCCTCCGCGGGCCTCAGCCGCAGTGGGCGCGCGAGCACGTCGGCGTTGCGGAAGTCGATGCGACCCTCCTCCCGCACCACTTCGATGTCGACGTCGAACAGGTCGTCGAAGTAACCGCCGGGCAGGCCGCAGAACTGCAGCACCTCGAGGTCCTTGATGACCTGGCGTGGGTGGACGCCGAACTCCTCGGCCACGGTCGCCACCTGGACGCCCGGGCGCGACGACAGGTAGGGCACCAGCCTCAGCAGCCGGGCGAGTTGCTCATCAGACCTCATGCCAGCACTCCTTGGAGCCGCTCGATGACCTCGGCGCGCAACTCCGGCGGTTCGAGGAGGATCATGTCGGGGCCGGCCGCGGCGACCTCGCCGACGATGGCGTGCTCCGTGGCCAGGCTGATGCGGTGTGCGGTGAAGCCGTCGGGCAGCCCGTCCCAGTCGACAGCCTCGGCCCGGGGCAGGTCATGTGCGAAGCCGTCTCTGATCCCGACGACGGCAGTGCTGGAATCTGCAGGGCCCAGGCGTTTGGCGCGCTCCCCTGCGTCCTCGGGCACCGTGTAGGCGCCGGCCTTGCCCACCTGTTCGGCGGGGGCGGTGAAGCGGGCGAGCTTGAAGAAGCGGTCGCCGTCGCGATCCGGGTCGAAGCCGAACACGTACCAGTGACCGCGGCGCTGCAGCACCTGCCACGGCTGGAGCCGGCGCGGCTTGCTCCCGTACCCGAACTGGATCTCGGTTCGGGTGAAGATGGCGTCGTAGATCACGTCGAAATTGGGCTCGGCCACCGCCAGGCGCGGCCGCACGCTGGGCACGAGCGTCAGGTCCGGGGCGGCGCCGCCCGCGCGCAGGGCCTCGAACGCCTGGGCCGTGTGGTCCGCTGCCACCGTGTCCTGCCACACCTGCCCGGCCAGCCCCAGCGCGGAGAGCTCCTCGGGGGTGAAGGTCAGCGGCGGCAACTCGAACTCGGCGCGGTTGATCCGGTAGCCCTCCTCGTCCTCGAAGAACAGGTCGTTGGAGCCCGTCTCGATGGACACGCCGATGTTGCGCAACTCCTCCTTGTCGCGCTCGAACTGCCGCTCGAAGGCGGCGTCGCTCTTCGAGGCCCGGTAGCCCTCCACCGTCTCGCGCAGTTCGCGCTTGGTGAGGTACCGGCGCGTGCTGAGCAGCGCAATGAGCAGGTTGACCAGGCGCTCCGACTTCCTCGCTGACATGTCGTTCAATCTATCCCCTCGGAGCACGGCATCATGGAGGCCATGCCACTGGTCGACCGATACGCCCCCAGCCCCACCGCGGACCTGCACCTGGGCAACCTTCGCACCGCCCTCGCGGGCTGGCTGCTGACGCGTGCCGCAGGCGGGCGCTGGTTGATGCGCGTGGAGGATCTCGACGAGGCCCGCGTCCGGGCAGCCTCCGGCGCCGAGGCCCGCAACCTCGCGGACCTGGAGCGGCTCGGGCTGCACTGGGACGGCGACGTCGTGCGCCAGTCGGAGCGCCTCGACCTGTACCGAGACGCCGTGGCGAGCCTGCCGACCTACGAGTGCTTCTGCACCCGTCGTGAGATCGCCGAGGCCGCCTCGGCGCCGCACGACGGGTACCGCGCGTACCCCGGCACCTGCCGCTCGCTGACGGCCGCCGAGCGCGAGGAACGCCGGGCCACCCGGCCACCGGCCATCCGCGTGGATTCCGGCGGCGCCACGTTCGCCGTCGACGACGTGCACGCCGGGCGCGTGGCGGGCTTGGTCGACGATTTCGTGTTGGTGCGCGGCGACGGGGCCTTCGCCTACAACCTGGCCGTGGTGGTCGACGACGTGGAGATGGGCGTCGATCACATCACCCGCGGCGACGACCTGCTCAGCTCAGCCCCCAGACAGGCATGGCTCACGCAGCAGTTGGGCGGCAGTCCCGCCACCTATGCGCACATCGGGTTGGTCGTCAACGAGGAGGGCCAGCGCCTCGCCAAGCGCGACGGCGCGGTCACCCTCGCCGACCTTCCCCACCTCTCACCGGGCGACGTGCTGGCCCAGTTGAGCGACTCCCTGGGCCTCGGGCCCGCCCGGACGACGGAAGAAGCGCTGGCCGCCATGCCTGGCGATCAGCGCTTCTTCTCCGGCGCCGTGTGGCGCGAGGGCGGTCTCGCTCAGCCTTAGCCCTCGGGGTTCTGCACGTCGAGGATGTCGATGACGTAGACCAGCGTCTGGCCGGCCTCGAGCGGCGGCTCGGCGTTGGGGAGGCCGTCGGGGAAGCCCAGTGCCGGCGGGACCACGAGGAGCATGCGCGAGCCGGCGGTCTGGCCGACGAGGCCCTGCTTCCAGCCCTCGATCAGCGACGACAGCTTGCCGGCCTGCGGAGCCCAGGCATCCTGCCAGAGGGCGCCGTCGGCGTAGTTGAAGGCGCGGTACTGCACCTGGATGGTGGATTCCGCGGTGACCTCGGCGCCGGGGCCCTTGATGACGGGCTGGGCGCGCAGTTCGGTGGGTGCCTCCACCCCCGCGGGGATGGTGACGGTCGGCTTGCCGTCGGTGAGGGCGACGGTGGGCATGCCCTCGGCGGGCGCGACCTCCTCGCCGGTCGCCTCGGAGAAGTTGGACGAGAGGATGTCCACGAGGAACAGCAGCGAGGTGCCGGGCTCGATCCCGGCGTTGGGGTTGCCGTCCCCGTAGCCGTCCTCGGGGACCATTCCGATGAGGACGCGCGAGCCGACCTTCTGGCCTGAGAGGCCCTTCTGGAAGCCGGGCACGACCTGCTCCAGCGAGAAGGTCGCGGGGGTGCCGCGCTCGAAGGAGCTGTCGAAGACGTCACCGGTGATGCCGTTGACGCCCATGTAGTTGATGGTGACCACGGAGGTGTCGGTGAGCGTCTGCGCGCTCTCGCCCTCCTTCAGTACCTGCGCCTGGGTCTCGTCGATGGCCCAGGGGGTCTCGAAGGTGAGCTCCGGCACGTCGCCGTCGACCACCTCGACGCCGCTGAGGTCGGTCGCGGGGGTGACCTCCGGCGTGGGGCTCTCCTCGGGCACCGCCGATTCCGTCTCGGTGGGCTCCACGGAGGGGCTCTCCTCGGCCGGGGTCGTGGTCACCGACTCCGTGGGGTTCACCTCGGACTCGGCGGAGGGGTCGTCCGACCCGCAGGCCGACAGGGCGATCAGCGACGCGATGCCGACTGTGGCCAGCACGCGGCGCATGGTATTGGCGGAGAAAGTCACGTGGGAATGTTAGCCGACGCCCTCAAGACGACCGAACTGGCCCTCTGGCCGGGGGCGTAGCCTATGGCCCATGTGGGCGGCACTGGAGGGCTTCACGACGATCAGCATCGTCGTGGCCGTGGGCTACCTCCTCGCCCGCACCCGGGTCGTCGGAGCGGCCGCGCAGAAGCACCTCGGCGACGTCGCCTTCTACGTCGGCCAGCCCGCCCTCGTGCTGGTGGCCGTGGCCGGGGCCGAGCTGGAACTGCTCGTCGGCTGGCACATCGTGGCCTTCGGCGCCGCGTGCATCCTGACCGGCCTGGCATTCGCCATCGCGATGCTTCGACGGTGGGGCGCCTCCCGCGCGGAGGCCGCGCTCGGCTACCTCTCGACGAGCTACGTCAACGCCGGCAACCTCGGCATGCCGATCGCCGCCTACGTGCTGGGCGACGCAGCCTGGGCCGCCCCCGCGATGCTCCTGCAGGTGCTGGTGCTGCAGCCCACCGCAGTTGCCGTCCTGGAGTCCAGCCCTGCGGGGCGGGGACGCTCCGTGTTCAACAGCTTCGTGACCCACCCGCTGGTCTGGGGAGCCGCGATCGGGCTGGCGATCAACCTGTCGGGCTGGCAGCCGCCATCGGTCCTCTGGTCGCCCACCACGCTGCTCGCGGAGTTGGGCATCCCTGCGATGCTACTGGCCTTCGGCATGTCGCTGCATTCCAACCCGCTCCCCCGGCTCGACAGGCTGCCGCGGCTGACGTTGGCCGCCATCGCCACCAAATCCTTCGCGGTGCCCGGCCTCGCGCTCGCGATCGCACTCCTGCTGGGGCTCAGCGGGACGCCGCTACGGGCCGCCGTCGTGTTGGCCGCCCTTCCCACCGCGCAGGTGGTGTTCGTCCATGCACTGCGTTACCGCACGGCGTTACCGCTCGTGCAGTCAACGACGCTCTGGACGACCCTGTTCAGCGTCCCCGTGATCGTCACGGCAGGGGCTTTCCTGACCTGAGGGGCTACACTGGGCTCGCCCCAACCCCTCGCGTCCATCGGAGTGCCGTGTTCGATCCCACCACCTGGGACCTCCCCTTCGCAGTCGTGGTCGCCGCGCTGTTCGTCATCGTGGCACTGCGCTCGAGCGCCACGTATCTGCTGGGCAGGGGCATCTCGGCCGGGGCGCGCCGCACCCGCGCTGCCAGGCTGCTGGAATCCAAGCACTACGAGACCGGCGCCAGGTGGGTCAACCGCTGGGGCGCGGTCGCGGTCGCGGTGTGCTTCCTGACCGTCGGCCTCCAGACGATGGTGCTGCTCGCCGCGGGCATCACGCGGATGCCGCTTCGCCGGTACATCCCCGCGGCCATCATCGGCTGCATCATGTGGGCCTTCCTGTACGGCACGGTCGGCATGATCGGCTTCCACGCCATCAGGTTGCTGTGGGGCACCTCGCCGTGGCTGGTGGTGCTGCTCGCGCTGCTCGTGGCCGGCTTGGTCGTGTGGGTCTCGCGGCGCCGTGACGACACCGCCGTGGCTGCGTGACACCGGCCAGATGAGCAACCACGGAGAGCGTCTCTCGTCCATCGTCGATGCCGGCTACTACGTCGACGGCGCCAGGATCGCCTCCCCCACCACGTTCGAGCAGAGCTTCCACCTCCTCGACGAACACGACACCGGATTCATGTGGATCGGCCTCTACCGGCCCAGCCACGCCGACATGGCGCTGCTGGCCGAGGAGTTCCA